>NZ_JBFRLK010000016.1:37864-38181 GCF_041469805.1 Vibrio sp. 10N.286.48.C11
ACAGAAGTCACTGTAACGGCGCGTTTTTATATGTATAGATCTTTAAACTGGAGCTTTGTACAGCTTATTAGCGACGTGCTTTACCGCGGTTTTGGTGAATCTTAAGCTTCGCTTTCATCTTACGTTTTTCTGATGAACGGCTTTTGCTGCGACCACCACGATCGGGCGCTAGATCTTTTTCAAGGCTTGGTTCAAAGCCCTCTAGCCACTCTTGAGGCAAGCGAGTATCAAGTAATCGCTCAATATCACCCAATAGGTAAGCTTCATCCTGACTCATCAAAGAGATCGCTAAGCCGCTGTTACCCGCACGGCCAGTA
>NZ_JBFRLK010000016.1:38903-106152 GCF_041469805.1 Vibrio sp. 10N.286.48.C11
TGTTACCCGCACGGCCAGTACGTCCGATGCGGTGAACATAATCTTCTGCTTTAAATGGCATGTCATAGTTCACAACTTGTTCTAGCTGCTGAATATCAATACCACGAGCTGCCACGTCGGTTGCGATCAACGCACGAACTTTGCCTGACTTGAAATCGTCTAGGGCTTTTTGACGCGCACCTTGGCTCTTATCGCCATTGATTGATGCCGCTTTAATGCCGTCTAACTTAAGCTCTTTAACGAGAGCATCAGTGCCCTGCTTAGTCTTTGTGAACACCAACACTTGTTGCCAGTTTTTTGAACCAATCAAATACGCTAATAGCTCACTTTTACGCGACTTATCTACCGGGTAAACCATCTGTGTTACGGTTTCAGCGGTGCTGTTTTTTGGCGTAACTTGGATTTCACTTGGCTTCTGCATCATACGGTGTGCAATCGCTTTGATTTTGTTATCAAACGTTGCAGAGAAGAACAGAGTTTGACGCACTTCGTTCATGCGAGAAAGAATACGCTTGATGTCAGGCATGAAGCCCATATCTAACATACGGTCAGCTTCATCCAGTACCAGTACTTCCGTTTGGCTCAACATGATGTTTCTAGTGAACATGTGATCAATAAGACGACCAGGCGTCGCGACAAGAATATCTGCGCCACCGCGTAAGTTATCAGTTTGCACCTTCATGCTAACGCCGCCGTAAGCCACCACGACTTTAATGTCGGTGCCCTTTGCGTAGCTAGTTAAGTTATCGAAAACCTGTTGTGCCAATTCACGAGTTGGCACTAATACAAGCGCACGAACGAGCTTAGGGTTCGGAATAACGTTGTCTTTTGTCTCGATTAATCTTTGAATAATCGGTAAACCAAACGCAGCCGTTTTACCTGTACCCGTTTGAGCACCAGCCAGTACATCTTTGCCTTCTAATACCAATGGAATTGCTTGTTCTTGAACACTGGTAGGAGCCGTAAAATTAAGCTCAGACAACGTGGC
Source organism: Vibrio sp. 10N.286.48.C11 (assembly GCF_041469805.1). Classification (NCBI taxonomy): domain Bacteria; kingdom Pseudomonadati; phylum Pseudomonadota; class Gammaproteobacteria; order Vibrionales; family Vibrionaceae; genus Vibrio; species Vibrio sp. 10N.286.48.C11. Next base: position 39,892 of record NZ_JBFRLK010000016.1, read on the forward strand.
AAGAAGATGCTCAGATAATCCTAGTTGGTTAAAAGATTTTGTAGATTCAGACATAGTATGATGCTCAAAGATTAAATAGGCGCGGATTGTAGCAAACCTGCATTACGCTGTTTACCTTTCCTTTTGATTTTTCTTCATTTGAAGCGCATTAAACTGCTTAGCTTCCTCTAAAACGTTGGGATAAAGCTCATTAAAGTGACACTGCAACGTATCATAGTGACGTTCGAGGTCATCGTAACATGTCTCGAGCATACCGAGCTTAGGCCTTCTCAACGCCATTCGCTGCAACACCACCTCTATAGATGACATGTCTTGATAGCTCTCTAACCATCTATGCTCAGCCATTTTCTGATGAACCATAACGAAATTTTCAGGCCAGTGTGGCTCTTGATGTTCAAAGATCTGCTCATGGCTATCTAAACAAAAACGCTCTAATGTCTGCTGTGAAAACTGATCCCAATGATTGGCTAAGCAGTGATCCCAAAATACATCGAGTGCGATAGGCGCAAAGCGTCGTGTTTGGTCTGAGAAAAGTGATTTTGCAGAACGAGATACATCATGACGATCAGTATAGCTATCAACAAATCGATGAAGCCTAATACCGTCAGAAAGGGAATCAGAATAGTGTTTATTAGGGTCGCCTTTAACAAAATCACCTAACAGGTTACCTGCTAAGTTGCTGTTACAGTGCTTGGCGATGTGAAGGTGTGCGAGAAAGTTCATTGAACCTCATTAAAGTATCGAGAACTAAGTAACATGGTAAACGTACTCGTTTATCTTCGCGAACTTTAATGAGGATAGTTTTGGTATGACGTGTGAGCGAATACGATTTGCTCAGTTTAGAATTGTTTGCTTTGAGAAGCTTTAGCTAAGAAAACTTTTAGCTTTAAAACGTTTCAGTTGAAACTGAATTAAAGATCTTAAAAGCTTAGTTCGAAGACTTGAAAAGCTCTTCTGCTAACTGTTTCACTGTCTGCTCATAGTCAGACAAATCAATGCCAATTTCCATAGCATCTAACAACTCTAGACTTTCGTCATTATAAGATTGGTCACTCATTGTGCCCCCTCTATTCCTTGATGTGGACATGATGTCCGATTAACTAGTGCACCATCTTGGACTTATATTATGTCACTTTGATGAACGCACTCTACTCTACCCATTCCATATTCATAGCTTAAAGCTACTCGCGATCATTAACGCTTTTTTGCGCTAAAGGGGTATACGCGAACGACATATGTACTGCCACCTTACACCAAGTACAACAAATTACTCTATAAATTTTGAAACCGATCATGGTCAAACGTTTGCTTTGCTCATTTGAATGCTGACACGCCCCTTTGTGTAAATATTAATTTACAGTGGATGTTTTTAATTACAATAAGAATTGCATTTGGAATTAAACTCAATCAGAATACTTCAAAATCGAGATATTCTTTGGGTTTATGCGCTTAAGCTAGAAGAATTACAATGAACACACACCCTAACGTAAAGAATTATATACAATGAATAAATCAAAGGTTTTTGGTAGTACTTTGATCATTGCAGGCACAACCATTGGTGCTGGCATGCTCGCTCTTCCACTTGCTTCTGCAGGTATTGGCTTTTCAACTTCACTTTTCTTGATGCTGGGTTTATGGGCGTTAATGGCTTTTACTGCGCTATTAATGGTAGAGCTTCACCAATTCGCAGAATCTGACGCTACCCTACACACGTTAGCTCATACCATTTTGGGGACAAAAGGAAAGTGGATTGCGAGCTTCGCGGTGATGTTTCTTTTCTACGCTCTGTGTGCGGCATACATAGCTGGCGGCGGTGCGCAATTTAACCAACGAATTTCGGATATCGCGGGTATCGAACTTAATGCTCAAATCACCACGCTTCTATTTACCCTATTAGTTGCCGGCGTTGTTACGATTGGTACACACAGTGTTGATAAAGTTAACCGCGTTTTGTTTGGCTTAAAGCTTATCGCGATGGTTTTGGTACTCAGCTTCCTAGCGCCAAACATTACCTCTCAATACTTAATGAGCATGCCTTTACAGCAAGGCCTGATTGTTGCGGCTATTCCGGTTGTGTTTACCTCTTTTGGTTTCCACGGCAGCATCCCATCAATTGTTCGATACCTAGATGGTGACGTTCGTTCTTTACGTAAGGTAATGATTATTGGCTCGGCACTGCCTCTGGTTATCTACGTTTTCTGGCAAAGTGTTACTTTGGGTGTGATTAGCCAAGAGCAATTATTGTCTGATACAAGTTTAGGCGCGCTATTAGTCTCACTATCGCAAACTGTTCATCAATCCAACCTAAGCGTGATCGTCGGTGTGTTTGCGGACCTTGCACTGCTGACATCTTTTATTGGTGTAAGCTTGGGCTTATTTGAATTCATGGGCGACTCACTGAGCAAGAAACTAGGTAACGCAAAACGTGTTAAGACAGCTGCTATCACCTTCTTACCGCCACTGGGTTTTGCCTTATTTTACCCACAAGGCTTCATCATGGCTTTAGGCTACGCAGCCATTGCACTTTCAGTGCTCGCGATTCTGTTACCAACAGTGATGGTCTACAAGGTTCGTTACACTGATTTCTCTGTCAAACCTCAATCTGCAGAAGCCAGTTACCAAGTGTTAGGCGGTAGCAAAGCGTTGTTTTTAGCAGGTAGCGTTGGCGTATTTATCATTGCCATTCAAGTTCTTATTTCAGTAGGGTTACTGCCTTCTTTGGGCTAATAAACCTATACAGAACTAATTTACTTGATCCAGATCTCACAAATAACATGTCACTATCATTAATTTTCACAATTAGTCGATTGAAGTCACATTTTTATTGAGGTCGGTTATTTAGAGTCCACGGTAAAGGATTTACCGTGGAGTTTTTATGAAAGAAGTACAATTTCGAACGATAGACAAACTGTTTATCAAGATGTCGATCAACGACAAATTTTGGGTCATTTTCTTAATCTTTTTTGCCGCTTTGGCAAGCCTAGCTGGACTGAACTACGTCAACAAAATGGAACACATTGACGTAACTGCAAAACAGCAGGTCGAGTATCAACTGCAAGGCATTTTATCAGCATCAGATTCCCCTGCTTCTGTTCGCTCTGTTAGCCAGCAAACTCGCGCTCAACAAACCACTATTTCAAACAATGGTTCGGTGACTGCCACAGCACTCGCACAAGATGGCAACTACTACTCACTTACCGTTTCAACTAACGATATACAGAATCAAAAGCAGCAAGCACTGTACACTTTCTTACTGAGCTTTTTGTGGTGTGTGCCTTTTGGTCTTTTCTGTTACTGGGTAGCGACTTTCCTAGGCGGCGCACTTTGGGTTCTTTATTCAACGACTCAAAAGATTGGTGATGGTGACTTAACATCACGCCTTGGCTTCCACCCTGGCCGTGACGAGTTCGGCACGATTGGTTGTGCGCTTGACCGTTCAATGGACACGCTTAGCGAGTTAGTCAACAACGTAAACCACAGTGCAGCAACGCTAAGTGAAACGTCAGCTTCTTTCGAAACAGAGATGAAGCGCAGCGAAACACAAATCATGAGCCAAAATGCCTCTCTAGACTCTGTAGCGACAGCAATGGATCAGATGACAGCTTCAGCAAATGAAGTCTCTAACATCTCTGCACGCTCAACGGAACAAACCGAGCAAGACGCGCAGCAAATCAACGATAGCCACGCGAAAGTTCAACAAGCGATCTCAGAAATCACCACCCTTTCTTCTTTGATTGAGCAAACCTCATCTTCTGTTACTAGCTTGAATGTGAATACGAGCCAAATTAACGAGGTCATCACGACGATCAATGCTATTTCAGAGCAAACTAACTTACTTGCTTTGAATGCCGCGATTGAAGCCGCTCGTGCGGGCGAACAAGGCCGAGGTTTCGCTGTTGTTGCTGATGAAGTAAGAACACTGGCAAGCCGCACTCAGTCGGCAACGGTAGAAATCCAAGCGATGATTGAGCGCTTACAGCAAGAGAGCCAAAATATCGCGAAGATCACCGAACAGACGGTTGATCAAGCGCAAACCAGTAGCCAGTTGATTTCGGACATTGGTCACGACGTAAACTCGATTGCAGATTCAGCTCAAGCGCTAATGGACATGAGTATCCAAATCGCAACATCAGCCGATGAGCAAAGTAACGTTGCCAATACGATTGCAGCAGAGCTTAACGATATTCGAAGCCAATCCGATGTGATTAAAGACGTGGCTCAGAATTCTTCAAATGGCGTATCTAGGCTAACAGAAGCGTCGGTTTCTCTATCTCAGACATTGGCACGCTACCGAACTTAAGGATCAACTGGTGAACTAGCGGCGTGAATTGAAAACAAACTAATGAGGACTCGTAATGGGTCCTTTCTTTTTGGCTTTTGTTTAATAACATTACAAGAACCATGGTCGATAACGATGACATTATCAATTACCATGAAGCAAGTCGCAAAGGAGAGATTAAGAAGTGTCAGAACTGTCTAATATTCGAGCTTAGGAGTAATCTAATTGAACGGGTCTTTTTTCGCTTACCCCCTTGCTGCAGGTGACACATAATGAATAAAACAGAAACACCAAACACCGACGACATTACATGCCCTTTATGCCAACACGACGAGTATCTGCTTTCAGAAAGTGGAGAAAAGTTTACTTGTGCATCTTGCGGTTTCCACACCAAACAATTTAGTAAGGTAGTCAGCCTTCAACTAAGCTCTACCCCACCAAAGCTGCAGAATTCGATATACCACCATTTGAGCAGTGCTTGCCATTAATCCAAACTGAAATTTCTTCTAAACTGTAGATATCCTGAGCCGCGAGTTCTGCTGAGTCGGCTTCGGGATCTACGATTGCTTCATCAATACTCGGGCGTAATCGAAACGATTGGATACCCGCGCGAACACCAGCCTCAATCCCTTTCAACGTATCATCCACGTAGATGCACTCATTTGGCAGAAAGCCCATGTTCATGGCCGTGTACATGATTAGATCAGGCTCTGGCTTCCAGCTGTTAGCATCAAAAGCTGAGAACACTTTGCCTTTGAAGTCGTCTAACATGCCTGTCATCGCCAATGAAGATTCAACCCTAGATTTCGGTGCATTGGAAGCAATACAAAACTCGATGTCTTGTTGTTTGAGGAATTCAATAAGTTCGATAGCGCCATCCATCGGTTTTAAATGACGCTGGAACAGTGCTTGTAATTCATTGCGATATAACGGCTCAAGTGTATCAATCGAGATAGATAACCCAAGACGTTCTTGTGTATCCATTAAGATGTCGGCTAGCTTCCCGCCTTGAAAGTGCGCATAGCAGTCGTTGACGTTTAGCTCCGCTCCAAAGCCAGTGAAAACGTTCACCAAAGCTTGGCAGCACAGCTTTTCACTATCGATAAGTGTTCCGTCACAATCGAAAATCACACATTTAGTCTGTTCTAACCGCATAGGTATCTCACTCAGATTGAATCCAAGTTTTATCCTATAGTGTTCTTTCAATGCGCGAGATGATTGAGGTAACAGTTTGCAGATACAGGCTTATTTCTCTTCGCGAAATATGGAGTTGATCACTTTATCGCTCAGCATAAGCAATAGTTTTCATTAAATTAACCCAGATTCTACGAAACCAAATACTGCGAGCTTTACATAAGCTACTCAATTTCAGGAGAAAATATAAATCACTACTTCCTAGCCGGATCGTGGTGAATCGATAAAAAAAATGGCTTATAGGCTACTCAGATAGAGCGACAATTAGCTAACAACCGACTCTTCTAAGACCTTAGCTTCAAGCGAAGGTGAAGACGCATATTCTACAGTTCCAGTATCGGGGTACGAATCTCGGATAGCGACAAACTCGGATAAGTGTTTCAGTAGCAATTTAGTTAGCTGAGGATCAAACTGGTAGCCACACTCTCGCTCAAACAAATCGACCACCATATCTAACGGCCACGGTTCTTTGTAGCAACGTGCACTAAGCAGCGCATCAAACACATCGGCTACGGCAGTGATACGAGAAAACAGGTGTATTTCATCACCCACTTTTCCATTCGGGTATCCAGCACCATCCCAACGCTCGTGATGTTCGTTAGCAATGATTGCCGCGAGGTTGGTAATATCACCCGCTCCGCTCTTTAGTAAGTTATAGCCAGCCGTAGTATGAAGCTTCATCACCTCCCACTCTTGGTCGGTTAATTTCCCAGGTTTATCCAAGATTGATTCAGGGACTGAAATCTTACCCACATCGTGCATTGGGCTGATGATCTCAATCATCTCGACCTCGCGATGGCTCAAGCCACGATACTTAGCAAGCAGTGCAGACAACTTGGCTACACGCTTAACGTGATTACCAGTTTCGCCAGAGCGGGTTTCAATTGCCTCTCCGAGAACATGAATCATATCCTTTTGGATATTCAAGGTCTGTTTCTGAAGCTTTAAGATTCGTTTGTTCTTATTCGCCAACTCTTTCTTTTGGCGCAGAGTGACAAATTGCATCAAGATGATCAGGCTCAAACCCGCAATCACCATCGACAGCCCCAATAACAACTGGAAGTTTTTGCGAATAAAGGATGAAGGCTCGTTAATGAAAACCGCTTCGTCAGGTAACGCGTTTCCACTAATCCCGTATCTCTTCATTGCAGGGTAATTGAATACAAAACGTTTGTTGTCTCCGGGAGTTAACGGTGTAGTAAAACCAAGTGGAAGGTATTTATCCAACGCATCGACGGCCTGTTCACCCATGCTTTGTGAGTGATTAACGTAACCACCGAGTACATCACCCGAAATATAGAACTGCCATAAAGCAAACACCGGAGCAGCACTCGCTTTTGACAACGTATCCGCAATCTCTTGGTAAGTGTGATAAACCCCTTGCTTTAACTCGGTGTTGTAATGACTGAGCAATACCGCATCGTCCGCAGAGATCCCTTCCAAAAATTGGCTCGTATGCTCCAGCGACAAGTCGCGAATTTCTACGAGATTGATATTTGAAAATTCAGCCATCATTTTGTTCATTTCTTTATGAATCAATTCAGACGTGACACTGTAATCATTTACAAAATAGAGATTCTTTAGATTAGGTCTTAATTTGGAGATCAGCTTAATATTAACGTCTATCTGATCGTTATCGTAAAGCACAGTTGCTCTGTCAGACACCGCGTACATGTCGGTGCTGAAATCATTGATGCCGGCTGCAACGACAGGTGTGGAGCGATCAATCAAATTAGGCAGAGATTCAAGAAAATTGGCTGCGTTATCGTCCGTCGCAATTACGCCATCAAATTTATAACCTGCATACTTCGCACGTAAGTAGTTCGCGAGAGAGTCGTAATACTCTGGGCTGTGGACACGCTTTGAATCCAAATACTCTATTGAGAGTTTAACTTCGGTTTGAGACTGGCTGAACGCACTGTCTATCCCTTTTTGGAAGTCAGCAGTCCATTGATAAGAAGGTTCGTATGAGTGTAAAACTAGGATGCGTTTAATATCCCAGTCGTTAGCAAAACTGAGTGAAGAATAAGCGCTAACACATAATACAGCGATTGATATCAATAGCTTGTACATACAATACCCTTTAAATAAGACGGGGTATTGTACTTAGATTAACGCTTTGTCAAAGAATCTTTAGTTCTCGATCCATACTTTATCGCAAGAAGCATGATCTTGTGCCCAAAAATCGTGTAACTGCTTAGCAAAGTTGTTGATACTTTGACCATTTTCAGCAACGACATCCGAGATCAATAGGGAACCATCCGCTTCTGTGACGATAGCGCTCGCCACAACTTCACCGTTTTGAGTACCAATATATAATACATGATCGTCAGAAAGCATAATTTGGCTCAAGAACTCAAGCATGTGTGCCCTTTCGATTTCATCTTGGTAAACGCTTGCTTGGTTGAGTGAAAATAGCACGGTCAATTTATGGAAATCGACTTTATGAAGTTCATCAATTTGGGAAGGAGTTTGATCTTGTGCTAGGAGTTGGTATGTCTTGGATGGAAGTTTGCTTTGATAAAGTTCACGGCCGAGGAGGCTCTCTTTTGCGGGGTAAGCAATATCGAGCTGACTAAATAGCCATTGGTTTTTCTTGTGTGCAATTTCAGGTATTTCGTTATTCATTCTTTTAGTACCTACGGTTAGTATCCCCAAATATCGCAGTTATTTGGAAGACATACGGTCGGCTGAGGTGCCGAGCTACAAGCAGAGAGCATACAGAGCATGACCAAGGCCAACAAGTACTTTAAATGCTTCATATTTTTCATTATCCAACAACATCCTTTAAGAACTTAGCGAAAAGCTCTACACTCGTATTCGAGCTTTCAATATCCTTATAGTAAACAGAACTATATAAATAAAAAGGACTTCTTATGAAAAAAGCCTTAATAGCAGCAGGTATCGTCACAATGTTAGCTGGCTGTTCGGACAACGAGGTTGGCGACGTCTCACTGGGTTTCTTCACGATGAAGGATATCAAGATGTCTTCATTAGATGACGATAAGATCGCAGGTGTTACCTGTCATATCGCATCAATCGAAGCAAACCTTAGCCTTTCTGATCCAAGTGATAGCTCTATCTCTTGTCGTCAAACAGGTGAAATTACACCAGAAATGATTGCTCAGATAGACAAGAGTAAGTCTGGCGAAGTGGTATTCAAGCAATCGAAAAGTATCTTCTTTAAAACAATGAAGGTTCGTCGTATCTACGATGCAGAGAATCAGTCGCTGCTTTACTTGTCTTACACCACCAAAGAAACGGAAGGCAGTTTCAAACACAGTCTTTCAACTGTTCCACTTTGGGGTACAGAGGCTTACGTAGACCCAGCAACACTTGTTCCAGCTGAATAGCCTTAAGCACAAGTAAGCCGAATCACCTGTACAGACATTGTGCAGGTGATTCAAAATGTAATAAAAATGAAAGAAACAGAAACAAAATGTGATATCATGCGGCAAAATTTTTTCACTGTATTTTTCATATGAAGTTTCCTGGACAGCGTAAATCTAAGCACTACTTTCCAACTCACGCACGTGATCCGTTGGTCAACCAAATTCAACAAACGCCTAAGCTTCACCGCGCAACGATTGTGGGTGTTGGCCAAACGATTGTTGATATCGAAGCCCGTGTTGACAACGAGTTCCTAGAAAAATACGAGCTGAGTAAAGGTCACTCACTGGTATTGGAAGAAAGTAAAGCAGATGCGCTGTATGAAGAGTTAGTTGAGCGCGGTTTGATCACGCATCAATATCCTGGCGATACTATCGGCAACACACTGCACAACTATTCCGTACTTGCGGACAGCAAATCTGTCCTGCTTGGCGTAATGTCTAAGAAGATTGAAGTTGGCTCATTTGGTTATCGTTACCTTTGCCGCACTTCTTCTCGTATGAATCTAAACCACCTTCAAACTGTTGATGGTCCAATTGGTCGTTGTTACACGCTGATTTCTGAAGATGGCGAACGTACGTTTGCAATCAACGAAGGCCACATGAACCAACTTCTTCCAGAAAGCATTCCTGAAAAAGTCTTCGAGAAAGCTTCTGCATTGGTTGTGTCGTCATACCTAATGCGTGGCAAACCTGAAGATCCGATGCCAAAAGCGGTACAAAAAGCGATTGAATACGCGAAAGCGCACAATGTGCCTGTTGTACTAACACTTGGTACTAAGTATGTGATCGAAGGCAACGCTGAATGGTGGCAAGAATACCTGAAAGAAAACGTAACCATCGTCGCGATGAACGAAGATGAAGGTGAAGCGCTAACGGGTGAAAAAGATCCTCTATTGGCTGCTAACAAGGCACTTGAGTGGGTTGACCTAGTTCTATGTACTGCAGGTCCTATTGGTCTATACATGGCAGGTTACACTGACGAACCAGCGAAACGCGAAACCACACTGCCATTGTTACCGGGTAACATCCCTGAGTTCAATAAATACGAATTCAGCCGTGCGATGCGTAAGCAAGACTGTAAAGACCCAGTAAAAGTGTACTCTCACATTGGCCCTTACCTAGGTGGCCCACTTGAGATTAAGAATACCAATGGCGCTGGCGATGGTGCACTTTCAGCACTACTTCACGACATGGCAGCAAATAGCTACCACCACGTGAATGTACCAAACTCAGAGAAACACGAGCACACTTGTCTAACTTACTCTTCACTGTCTCAAATTTGTAAGTACGCAAACCGTGTAAGCTACGAAGTGTTGACTCAGCACTCTCCTCGCCTTTCTCGTGCATTACCTGAACGCGAAGATAGCTTAGAAGAAACATACTGGGATCGTTAATCGACCATATTAGGCAGTTACCTCTTAAAGGTTAACGCCAAGTGAGATTACCCATTTCTTGAAGGGCTGCTATATGCAGCCCTTTTTGTATTCAACACCAATATAACGGCAGCTGAAGTTAATCATATCGAATATTTTGCTCGTTTAAGATTTGATCTCGCGCAATGACTCTTTAGATCTGTTATCTTCCAGCACATAATTCGTGTGGTTTGCCTTCACTTGGCAAATTTATACAGTACTATCGCCACGCAAACGTTTACGTACCACCTTTCGGTTCTGATATAAGGATCAAATATGCTGTCTGATATTGATATTTGTCGCTCTACTCCCCTTAAAAACATCAGTGAGGTTGCCAAGCAAGCTGGCCTGCACCACAACGAACATCAGCCATTAGGGCAATTCAAATCTAAAGTGTCTCTCACATCACTTGAACGCCTCGCCAACCAACAAGATGGTAAGTTAGTCGTAGTCACGGCGATCACACCGACACCTCTTGGTGAAGGCAAAACCGTCACTACTATCGGATTAGCACAAGGCCTCGCAAAGATTAACCAATCTGCAATGGCCTGCATTCGTCAGCCTTCAATGGGCCCGGTATTTGGTGTAAAAGGCGGCGCAGCGGGCGGTGGTTACTCTCAAGTTGCCCCTATGGAACAATTAAACCTGCATCTCACGGGCGATATTCATGCTGTTACGGCCGCTCACAACCTCGCCTCCGCCGCCATTGATGCACGTTTGTATCATGAACAGCGTGAAGGGTTAGACGCCTTTGAAACGCGCTCAGGCTTAAAAGCACTGAATATCGACCCAAGTAGAATCGTTTGGCGACGTGTACTTGACCATAATGATCGCGCATTACGCATGATCACGGTTGGCAAGAACGAAGCAGACAAAACAATTAACGGCTTTGAGCGAGAAGATGGATTTGATATCTCAGCCGCTTCTGAACTAATGGCCATTCTTGCTCTAGCCAATGACCTTCAAGATTTGAGAAAGCGCATCGGACGAGTGGTACTTGCTTACAACAAACAAGGCTTGCCGCTAACCGCAGATGACTTCAACGTTGCAGGCGCAATGACCGTGACCATGAAGGATTCTATTGAACCAACATTGATGCAAACCCTTGAAGGCGTTCCTACCCTAATTCACGCCGGGCCTTTCGCGAACATCGCACATGGTAACTCTTCAATTATTGCCGATAAAATAGCGTTAAAGCTGAGTGACTTTGTGGTAACTGAAGGTGGTTTCGGCTCAGACATGGGCTTTGAGAAAGCGTGCAACATAAAAGCGAAAGCGTCGAACAAGAAGCCCGATTGCGCTGTGGTTGTCGCAACCTTACGTGGATTAAAGGCTAACTCTGGTTTATACGATTTGAGACCGGGCACTCCGTTACCTGATTCAATCTTTAATGATGACCAAGACGCGCTTGTTGCAGGGTTTGAGAACCTAAAATGGCACATCACTAACGTTAAGCAATACCAAGTGCCTACAGTTGTTGCGATTAACCGATTCCCACAAGACTCAGCTCAAGAGCTCGATGCTTTGAAACAGATGATCACCGACTTCGATCCAAGCGTTAGCGTTGAAGTAAGCGAAGCATTTGGTCAAGGTGGCGAAGGGGCGACTCAACTGGCTCACGCCGTGGTAAAAGCTTGCCAAAAACAGAGTGGATTTAAGCCTTTGTATCACTCAGAGCAAAGCCTAGAAGAAAAGCTGATGGCAGTCGCTGAAGTTGGCTATGGCGCAGCAAGTATTACGCTATCTCCACTGGCTAAAAAACAACTGGCCGAATTCAAACTGCATGGCTATAACGACCTATCGGTTTGTTTAGCAAAAACACCATTATCGATCTCGACAAAAGCACACGTAAAAGGTGCACCAATCCAATTTGACGTGCCCGTTAGAGAACTAAAATTGTGTGCTGGTGCTGGTTTTATTTACGCGTTGTGCGGCAATGTAATGACCATGCTAGGCTTGCCTGACAAACCGGCGTTCATGTCGTTAGATATTGATAGTAATGGAAATATCGTCGGCCTAAGCTAGCTGCCCTTAGTTAGATAATCGGCAATTAATCGCGATTAATTTAGCTTAGGTTTCGGAGCAGTGTTCTATATTGAGCAATCATTTACTAACGAAGTGATTGCTCAACAATCAAGCTTAACTGCAAAAAGTTGCACTTAAATCGTAGTTATATGCGAATCTTGTCTTAACTTCTGGGTCAAGATCACATTAAAAACCCTATAAAATATATAGTATTGCGCTGATTCTTTGAGGACAGTGATGAATACAAGTATAAAAAAACTAGTCAGCCAATTTCTATGTACCATCTTTGCCCTAGGACTAGTCCCTGCCCTCTACATTAACTCTGAATTTGACAGGGTTGAAGCTCAGCACACGCTAAATATCCAACAGTCCAGCCAGAACCAGATCGAATACAGCTTTCATGAACTCGCTGTTATTGTTGAGCAAATCTCTAACTCTGTTCCGTCAATCGCCGACTCTCAAACACTACTCCGAGCGATTCGAGAACCTTCTATTATCCATAAAGAAACCCTGCAAGATCTTTGGGTGATGTTAGCTCGTGGCCAAAAATACTATTCCCAGCTTCGTTACCTCGATCTAGCTGGCAACGAAGTGTTTCGCGTTAATTATAAAGACAATCAAGCAATCGTGGTTCCAGATAGTGAACTGCAGAACAAGTCTTCGCGTGATTACTATGAGGTACTACAGCAATTAAAGATTGGTGAGATTAGCTCTCGCGGTATTGATCTTGAAGTCGAAAACGGAGAGATCGTTCGCCCTTTGATTCCAGCACTACGCATTATGACGCCAGTCGCTGAAAACAACCGCATTATTGGTTACTTCATCGCAAACCTGAACATGCTTGAGATTTATAAGCGCCTTCACTATCAAATTGGTGCATCTTCTGCTGTTCCTATTATTCTCAACAAAACCGGACACATAATCATGGGGCCGGATCCTACGGAATCTTTCGGACATGTAATTGAATCACGTTCAGAGCAGACTTACGCAAAGTTATACCCTGAGCTTTGGACTGCGATTCAAGACAAGACATCTTCGAGCTATTTCGATGGTGAGAACTGGTATTTTCATTCCGACATCAGCCCTAAAATCAAACAGTTTGAAGGCCCTATTTACATGGTTCTTCACATTGAAAATCAGCAGTTCAGCAGTCAATACCGAGAAGAAAAACAAGCGATCGTCGTTCAGATCATCACCTTGTCTTTCTTGATTTCGATGATCTCCGCTGGCTTCGTATTGTGGAACAGCAACCACAAGAAGAACAGTATCGAGAGCCAACTTGCTAAGGCCGCAATGAATGGCATGTCTGCCTTGGTGATTACCGACAGAAACAACCGAATCATCAAAGTAAACCAAGAGTTCACCCGTGTGAGTGGCTACGAGTTAGAAGACGTAAAAGGCCGCCAACCGTCCATGTTTGCCTCTGGTCGCTACAACGAAGAGTTCTACATCAAGATGTGGAGCATCATCAAAGAGAAAGGCATGTGGGAAGGCGAAGTGGTTAATCGTCGTAAAGACGGGTCTTTGATCACGGAAATATTGCGAATCCAAACCATTAAAGACTCGAAAGACGTGATTCAGTTTTATGTCGCTTCATTTGTGGATATAAGTAAACACAAAGAGCTAGAAAACAAACTGAGAAACCTGAGTGAAAAAGATGCCTTAGCTGGGTGTTGGAACCGCCGTAAATTCGATCTTGAGCTGCGAGATGAGTGCTCTCGTGTTAATCGTTACCCTACTCGCGAACAGTCTTGTTTAGCGATTTTGGACATAGACCACTTCAAACGCATCAACGACAGATTTGGTCACGATTATGGAGATCGCGTCATTCAAACCGTTGCTCAAGTATTACAACGAGAGTGCCGAGAAACTGATTTTGTGGCTCGTATTGGTGGCGAAGAGTTTGGCGTTATTCTGCCTCATACCACAACAGAAGAAGCTGAGTATGTACTTAACAGATTGAGAATCGCAGTCAGTATTGAGTTCGATAACGTGGTGACGGTCAGTGGTGGAATTACCAACCTGACCAACGACCCTGCTCTTAACTACAAGTGCGCCGATTTAGCACTTTATGAAGCCAAAGCAGCAGGTCGAAACAGTGTGTGCCTGTTCCTAGACAGCGAAATGAGCGAAATCGCCTAACAGAAAATCAGTATTGTTCCGCTAGGCTATTAGTTTGGCGGTTTAACAACCCAATCCTTGCAATCAGCTTGGTGCAGGATAGAACTCTAGTTTGTTCCCCTCTACCACTAGAATACAATCCATGTTCGCAGCATGAGCAGCCTGCTTACCTAGGTTCGTATCTTCAAACACAACACACTGCTTTGGCTGCAAACCCATACCAAAACACGCATCTAAGAAAGTATCCGGATTTGGTTTGTGATTCTTAACGTCTGTTGCTGTCACGAGAATATCGAGCTTACTCAAGATCTCTGTCTTATCCAGTAACTGTTCGGCACTTTTACGTTGACTGCCCGTTCCGACTGCAATCTTCTTGTTACCCAGATGCTCTAACAACAGAGAGTGAGTACAAGGGATAACGTCTCCTTTGTCTTCGATAGCCGCAAACGACGCCATTTTAAACGTAGAAACCGCTTGTGGGTCGAGCGATAAACCGTATTTGCTGTTCACCTCACCGGCTATCTTATAACTCGGCATGCCACCTAAGCTATGCAGCCAAGACGCTTCAAAATGAAAGCCAAACTCTTCAGCCGTTCGCTCCCACGCCTTTACATGTGCAGGCATTGTATCGATCAACGTACCGTCCATATCAAAGATTAATCCTTCATATGCCGTTAAATCTATTTTCATCACTACTACCACTCTTAAATAAAGTTACTGATACCATAACCAATATTCAGTATCATGGCGCCATATTACCGTTCAAAATGGATGTTTATGTTACAAATATCTAACTCTGTTTCGATTCAAGACTGGGAACTCCAGTTAACAGCGATCAGAGCACAAGGAGCCGGCGGTCAGAACGTCAATAAAGTATCGAGCGCGATACATTTACGTTTTGATATCAAGCACTCTACCCTACCTGACTTCTATAAAGAAAAGCTCCTCGCACACAAAGATAGCCGCATCACCAAAGACGGTGTGATTATCATTAAAGCGCAACAGTATAGAACTCAGGAACAAAACCGAGATGATGCTTTAGTGCGCTTGAAAGAATTGATCTTGGAAGCGACAAAGGTTCAAAAAGTAAGACGAGCAACTAAGCCGACGCGTGGCTCTCAGAAAAGACGTTTAGAAAGCAAAAAACAAAGAAGCACCACCAAACAGCTGCGTGGAAGAGTGAGCTGATGGCTTCATGCCCTCAGAGAACACATTACCCTAGAAGTATCTGTCAATTTGACTAACGAATCGATCTATTACGCTGTTTATTTGAAAGAAAGACTACTGCTTCTTTTTGACCGACAAAATCAGCTTGATCAACAACAGGCGCTCTTCGCTGGTCAGCAGACGACTGACTGCAGCTACATCTTCCGCTGTTACTTGTGATGCGCCAACAATATCAAGCACCACATCCAAATCCGTCACTTTTAAGGTTCTAGTGATTGAACGATACTGAGACATCTTGATGTCCGCCTCTCCGCGTTCAATCCTTTGATAGGTTTTTAAGCTCATTCCTGCACTCGAGGCTAACTTTTCTTGAGACAAGTTGGCTTGTTTCCTACGCTCAATCAGCGCCAATATTATGGGTTCTTGTGACATAAGCTCATCCTCAAAAGACAGTTATGTCCTAAATTCAGCAAGAAGCAGACCATATTGACTTGTGATGGTTTACATAAGCCATCAAAGGCATATTATTCGCTTGATAAAACCGTTACGTTTCATAAACCTTCACACTGATATCAGTTGTGAACGTACAGGCTAGGTAACTTGAGTATTCAAGTGTTGGGAAATAATAAAAATTGCATATTGCGAATAAGAAAGACGTCAAATTGGAAATTGCGAATCGCTATACATTGGCATTTCCTTGCATTAGTCACGCATTAGAATCAGACAATCCCCGCCCAGAAATTATTGCAATACAACATAAGCTACTCACGTACAAAGAGGTGTTGCTGCACGGGAACATGTTGGAAGGTAAGGAATTAAAGCAAGCTTTTTCTGCATTGAACGAAAATGAAAAAGGTGTGGCTCAAGGTGGGATTAAAAGCATCAATGCTGCGATAAAAGAGATGGATGAGATTCTAGAAAGATACAGCCGTAAAGCGGTTATCGAGCTGAGTAACTAGTTCTACAAGCAACTAACCAACTGCACACCTGCAAAAGTAAAAAATAAAAAGTCGACGCTATCTTTAAATAAAGCGTCGACTTGTTCAAAACATTGAAGATCTAACGTTTAACTGCTTTTCTAACACCAGCAATCAACATCAGCATCCCTAGCAAACCAAATGAAATACCTCCGCCACTGCTACCAGAGCCAGTTGACGCACTTGTCCCAGCAACAGCAACTCGTTTTGCCTCTGTCGCGGTAAACTGGACAGTTTCCGTGCTATCATTTACCCCTTTAGTTACATCCGTAATCCAATCTTTATAATCATATACCTCTGTAAATACAGATGTTACGCCGATGTCATCACCGCAAGTAGTCGGCCCAAAACTCGTTATACCGACCTGTTCATATGTAGAGCCATTTTTCCAAAACACCGGACCACCAGAATCGCCTTGGCATGTACCCCCGTATAAGCCATTATTCGGTCCGTTACCGTTGAAACAAATTTGTTTATCAGTGACTAACGGACCGAAAACAGCTTTACAATTAAGAGTATCAACATATGTCAGGTCAACTTGTTGTAGCAATGTCGTACCATCAACATCAGTCTCGATGTCACCATGGCCAACTGCAACGAAATCATTCGCAGCATTAAGGTATGTATCAAATTGAGGGATAACAGTTTCAGCTGAGGATTGAAGGTTAAGAGAAGCTTCTAACTTTAAAATCGCAATATCATTTCTTAATAGTTGATTGATACTGTTTGAATAATCCGTTCGATAATACACCTCAGATACTCGTACTTTCTGGATGCTACCGTTAGGGAATAGAGAAGTATCTTCCAATTGAGGAACAACTACCGTGAAAAGTTGAGCATTCTCATCACCATAAATACAGTGTGCAGCAGTCAGTACATGATAGTTATCTAAAATTGTCGCACCACAGTAAGGGCCTGTTGAGTAAACACCGTCATAATCAATACGATCAATGAACAAGCTTGCCATCGAAGGAAATTCCGTGACTGAAGCGTCGCTACCATTCACAATATAGGGTGTTACACCCAAATCAGGAGTACTTTCGTCCGTGTTTTCCGTTGCCATAACACTTGATGTGTAAATTAATGGCGCTAAAAGCCCTAAAACGGCTTTACGAACCGGACTCATTGTATGGTTTACGTTCATAGTTAACTCCTTGTAACCCCTACTACTTATTTACAAAAATGATGAATCGTCACCATAACACGTCACAATCGTGATTATAGTAAGTGTTTGTAACGATATCGCCACATATCTCATTTTATAAACGAATTTTAAGTAACCGTTGTTAGTGGGTAACGTTAAAAGCAATACGTTACCAAAGACATACGCTACCAAAATCAAAAAAGCCTACCGTTAGGCTTCCCAATAAAGAGAAGCAAACAATAGGCTTTCATTTAGCTTAGTGGTTTCTCTTAAAAGAGATTAGCCACGATAGTAACGCTGAGGTACGAATGGCATTTTTTCTACTGTCATTGGTAGCTTCTTGCCACGAACTTCAGCGAATACTTCAGTGCCAATAACCGCTAGGTCAGTACGAACGTAAGCCATAGAAACAGGCTTGCCCGCGTTAGGACCCGCAGTACCACTTGTTACAACGCCAATCTTGTTGTTTTCAGCATCGAACAGCTCAGCGCCTTCACGTACTGGTGCTTTAGTCTGACCAACAAGACCAACACGCTTGCGTTGAACGTCTTTAGTCGCGATTTGCTCAAGGATGATATCAGCGCCAGGGAAACCGCCTGCACGTTCACCGTCAGTACGACGCACTTTTTGGATACCCCATAAAAGGCTAGCTTCTACCGGCGTTGTTGTTGTATCTAGATCGTGACCGTACAGACATAGACCACACTCAAGACGAAGTGAGTCACGAGCACCAAGGCCAATCCACTCTACTTCTGCTTCTGATGTTAGTTTACGAGCAAGTGCTTCAGCGTGATCGTTCGGTACTGAGATTTCGTAGCCATCTTCACCGGTATAACCACTGCGGCTTACGATGCACTCTACGCCGTCGATATCGACTTTTTGAACATCCATGAACAGCATGTCTGCAACGCTTGGTTGGAAACGAGCCAGAACTTCAGACGCTTTCGGACCTTGAAGTGCTAATAGAGCGCGGTCATCAATCACTTCCATTTTTACGTCTGCAGGAAGGTGAGCCGTTAGGTGGTCGATATCTTGTGTTTTACACGCCGCGTTCACAACAACAAATAGGTGATCGCCAAGGTTAGCAACCATAAGATCATCCATGATGCCGCCCTGTTCATTAGTAAAGAAGGCGTAGCGCTGCTTACCAGAAGGCAGGTCGATAATATCTACTGGAACCAGAGATTCTAAAACAGCGGCTGCATTTTCACCGTGTAGACGCAGTTGCCCCATGTGAGAAACATCAAAAAGACCAGCAGCGTCACGAGTGTGTAAGTGCTCTTTCTTTACACCTAGTGGATACTGAACTGGCATGTCGTAGCCAGCAAAAGGAACCATTTTTGCGCCGACTTCAACGTGAAGTGCATGCAGAGGTGTTTTTAGTAGGTCTTGATTAGCGTGTTCTTGAGTCATTTTATTCTCCATGAAGCGTTGCAGGCTTTCCAAATCGAATCTGCCGCTTATATCTCTATTTAGAGTCGCCTCTAACGATATGGGTTAACGTTAGAAACAGTAGATAGTAAAAAGTGATGTCTTCTATATAGGCTTTTATTACTAGCGATATAAAAAGAGCCTTCTGTATAAAAGCTATACGACTCACTTTCTAAGAATTCACTTCAGTAAACTTCAATCAACATGAGTAAACCGTGTTCACTATAGTAAACAAGCCTGAGTCAGTTTTACACCCTTAACAAGATTAAAACAGCTCAAAATGTGATATTTAACAATTTAAAAACAACTTTCAGTCGCATACAAAAACGCGATATTGATGCTTTTCACACCAACATCGCGTCTTTTGGCAAACGTTAGAAACAAAAGCAAACGTTTGCATTCACTATAAGAAATTCTAACTTTGTTAACTTATTTTGCAGTCACCCACAAAATCAGTGCATCTTCTGTACTAGTAGAAATCAACATATGCCCCATGTTGGCGTCGTAATACATGCTGTCACCTTCGCTCATGGGTACCGGCTCATAGAATTCTGAGTAGAACATCACATCACCAGAGATCACCATCAAGAACTCCTCACCATCGTGGCGAACCCAATCGTTATACTCTTCAAAGGTGCGTGCTCTCACTCGGCTCTTGAACGGCATCATCTTCTTATTCGAAAGTTCTGTCGCGAGCAGTTCATGCTCGTAAGTCGGAGTTGGGTGAGGTTTGCCCTGACCTGCTTTAGTTAAGTCACGACGTCCTGTGGCAACCTTTTTTCTTGGTGGCTCAAAGAGTTGCGGCATATCAATTTGCAAACCCATAGCCAATTTCTGCATCGCTTGGAACGTCGGTGAGATTTGTTCGTTCTCGATTTTACTCAGCGTAGAGCGCGCCAAACCAGTACGTTGGCTCGCCTCTTCTAACGTAATGCCCAGCTTGCTGCGGATATCTTTAATACGCTGGCCGAGCCTAAGTGGTTCGATATTCTGATCTAACGTCTCTTTCGCCAACGTTAAAGATGGGTACTCATCATAAATGTCTTCTGACATAGGTCCCTCATTCATTTCTTACTTCCTGTCTATTGATTTCATTGTTGCATGAAGCGCTTTGTTGATTAAAGAGCACACAGGAAAATAAAGCGTGCTCCCTGTAGCAAAACGAGAAAATCTGTTTCCTATTGGAAATTTTTGTTGAAAATTGATTTTATCGGAGCTATGTTATCGACTTGTTAGATGAAGAGATGCTACTTCAGCTTGCAGCAAGTGATAGATTTAACATTTGTAAGAGCTGTTTTTTACCCGAAATTTTTGGGAACCAATTCGTGCTGCATTGACCCTACAACGATCGCTTTGACGCTATGGTCGTATAAATAAGAAGCAACGCACTATTTATACACCTATATAACGCAAACGATACCGATGCAGAAATCAACGTAAGACCTAATGGACTATAAAAACAATCACCATTAGCTTAATGAAAGGTCTCGACAATGAACGCTTATCAAAACCATAGCTTAGACAGTTTTTTCTCTACGAACCTATCTGCGACTGACGACGCAGTATTTGCTGGAATCCAAGCAGAGAACACTCGTCAAAACGAACAAATCGAACTTATTGCTTCTGAGAACATCGTTTCTAAAGCAGTAATGCAAGCTCAAGGCACTTGCCTTACCAACAAATACGCAGAAGGCTACCCAGGTCGTCGTTACTACGGTGGTTGTGAGCACGTAGATACAGTAGAAGCTATTGCGATTGAACGTGCTAAACAGCTATTCAAGTGTGAATACGCGAACGTACAACCTCACTCAGGTGCTCAAGCGAACGGCGCAGTTAAACTTGCCCTACTTCAACCTGGCGACACTATCCTAGGTATGTCTCTTGACGCTGGTGGTCACCTTACGCACGGTGCACGCCCTGCGCTTTCAGGCAAATGGTTCAACGCAGTTCAATACGGCGTAGACCGCGACACTCTTGAAATCGATTACGAAGCGGTACGCGCTCTCGCTATCGAATGCCAACCTAAAATGATTATTGCAGGTGGTAGTGCTATCCCACGCGTTATCGACTTCGCTAAATTCCGCGAAATCGCTGACGAAGTTGGCGCTATCCTTATGGTAGATATGGCACACATCGCGGGTCTTATCGCGACAGGTGCTCACCCTAGCCCACTACCACACGCACACGTTGTTACAACAACAACGCACAAAACACTTCGTGGCCCACGCGGCGGTATGATTCTGACGAACCACGAAGACATCAACAAAAAGATCAACTCTGCAGTGTTCCCTGGCCTACAAGGCGGCCCACTCATGCACGTTATCGCGGCTAAAGCAGTGGCGTTTGGCGAAGCACTTGGCCCAGAATTTAATACTTATATTGATTCAGTGATCGACAACGCAAAAGTTCTTGCTGAAGTGTTGCAAACTCGCGGTTGTGACATTGTGACTGGCGGAACAGACACGCACCTAATGCTGGTTGACCTTCGTCCTAAGGGCTTGAAAGGTAACGTAACTGAAGAGGCATTAGAGCGTGCAGGGATCACATGTAACAAAAATGGTATACCATTCGATTCAGAGAAGCCTATGATTACCTCTGGCATTCGTTTAGGTACGCCAGCTGGAACCAGTCGTGGTTTTGGCACTGAAGAATTCAAACTTATCGGTGAATGGATCGGCGATGTACTTGATGGCTTAGTTGAAAGCCCTGAAGGCAACGCTGAAGTTGAGCAACGTGTTCGCAAGCAAGTTAAAGAGCTTTGCAAGCGCTTCCCTCTTTACCGTTAGACCGTTTTTAAGATTTAAATTAAAACCTCATAAATTTTTGGAGAATAAGCAATGGACAATACACTAAAGTTTGCAGACAGCCACGAGTGGGTAAAAGACAACGGTGACGGTACTGTAACTATCGGTATTTCTGAGCACGCTCAAGAGATGCTAGGTGACGTTGTGTTTGTTGACCTGCCTGACACTGACGACGAAATCGAAGCTGGCGAAAGCTTCTCTCTAGTTGAGTCAGTGAAAGCTGCTTCTGATATCTACGCACCAATCTCTGGCGAAATCGTAGAAATCAACGAAGAATTAGAAGATAGCCCAGAGCTAATCAACGAAGAACCTTATGAAGGTGGCTGGATTGTTAAAGTGAAGATGTCTGATGCGTCTGAACTAGACAACCTTAAAGATGCGGAAGAATACCTAAGCTCTATCGAAGAAGACTAATAGGTAACCTCATTACGATAAAGCTGCTCTTTTGAGCAGCTTAATTTTAGGGGCTAGCTCACGGCTCCAGAGAGAAAGTAGAACATATCATGACTGAATTACTTCAAAGCCAATTACTGAAAGACCTGGGTACTCAAAACGAGTTTGTTGCTCGTCATAACGGCCCAAATAAAGCAGACCAGCAAAAAATGCTTGAAGCGATCAACGCGACTAGCCTAGACGCACTGATCGACGAAACGGTTCCTGCACAAATCCGTCTTGAAAAACCAATGACACTTGCTGCGCCACTGAGCGAAATGGACATGCTGACCTCTCTTAAAGAGATCGCTAACCTAAACCAAGTGAAACGTACTTTCATTGGCCAAGGCTACTACAACACATTCACTCCAAACGTTATTCTACGTAACGTTTTAGAGAACCCAGGCTGGTACACAGCTTACACACCATACCAACCAGAGATTTCTCAAGGTCGTCTTGAAGCTCTACTCAATTACCAACAAATGGTAATGGACCTAACAGGTATGGAAATCGCGAACGCATCCCTTCTTGATGAAGCGACAGCGGCTGGCGAAGCAATGACACTGTGTAAGCGTGCTGGCAAAAGCAAGAGCAAAGTATTCTTCGTTGCTGACGATGTTCACCCTCAAACACTAGAAGTTGTTAAAACTCGTGCTGAGTACATCGGTTTTGAAGTAATGGTTGGTGCTCTTGAAACACTTCCAGAGCAAGACGTATTTGGTGCGCTTCTTCAATACCCTAGTACAACGGGTGAAGTGCGTGACCTAACAGACATCATTGCTAAAGCTCAAGCTAACAAAACACTGGTTACAGTGGCTACTGACCTACTTGCCTCTGCTCTACTTAAGCCTGCGGGCGAAATGGGCGCAGACGTAGTCATCGGTTCAGCGCAACGTTTCGGCGTTCCTATGGGTTACGGTGGTCCTCACGCTGCATTCATGGGTACTCGTGAAAAGCATAAGCGTACAATGCCAGGTCGTGTAATCGGTGTATCTATCGATACTCACGGTAACCAAGCGCTACGTATGGCAATGCAGACTCGTGAGCAACATATCCGCCGCGAGAAAGCGACATCGAACATCTGTACAGCTCAAGCACTTCTAGCAAACATGGCGTCTTTCTACGCGGTTTACCACGGTGCAGAAGGCCTACGTACTATCGCTCGTCGTACACACCACATGACAGCTATCCTAGCGGCTGGCCTGACTAAAGCGGGTTACGAGCTAACAAACAACAGCTTCTTCGATACCATCACAATCAACTCTGAAGAGAAGACAGATGCACTGTACGCGAAAGCACAAGCAGCAGACATCAACTTGCGCCTTCTTAAAGGTAAGATCGGTATCAGCTTAGATGAAACAACCACAGTCGACGACGTGAATGCCCTATTCGCTATCTTCGACGTAAAAGAAGACGTTCAAGCGCTATCTTCTGACATTGCATCAAATGAGTTTGCGGCAATTCCAGAAAACTGTCGTCGTGAATCAGAGTTCCTAACTCACCCAGTGTTCAACACGCACCACAGCGAAACGCAAATGATGCGTTACCTAAAACAGCTTGAGAACAAAGACTTCTCACTAACGCACGGCATGATCCCACTGGGCAGCTGTACGATGAAGCTGAACGCTGCTGCTGAGATGATTCCAGTAACATGGCCTGAGTTTGGTTCAATTCACCCATTCGCACCTCTAGAGCAAGCGGCGGGTTACACAGCACTAGCAAAAGATCTTAAAGAGAAGCTATGTGAAATCACCGGTTACGACGATTTCTCACTACAGCCTAACTCTGGAGCATCTGGCGAATACGCAGGTCTAATCGCGATTCAACGCTACCACGCAAGCCGCGGTGAAGGTCACCGTAACGTTTGTCTGATTCCAAGCTCGGCGCACGGTACTAACCCTGCAACAGCATCAATGGTTTCAATGAAGGTAGTGGTTGTTAAGTGTGATGAAGATGGCAACATCGACATGACAGACCTAGCAGCGAAAATCGAGAAGCACAAAGACAACCTATCAAGCATCATGATCACTTACCCTTCTACGCACGGCGTATACGAAGAGCAAGTGAAAGAAGTGTGTGAACAAGTACACGCAGCGGGCGGTCAGGTTTACCTAGACGGCGCGAACATGAACGCTCAAGTAGGTTTAACTTCGCCTGGCTTCATTGGTTCAGACGTATCCCACTTGAACCTACACAAAACATTCTGTATCCCACACGGTGGCGGCGGTCCGGGTATGGGTCCAATCGGTGTTAAATCGCACCTAGCACCTTTCCTACCAGGCCACATCGAAAATGGTGTTCAAGGTTCTGACTACGCAGTATCAGCAGCAGATTTAGGTAGTGCGTCAATCCTACCTATCTCTTGGGCTTACATCGCAATGATGGGCGAACCTGGCCTAACAGACGCGACTAAAGTAGCGATTCTGAACGCGAACTACGTGATGGAAAAACTACGTCCTCACTACCCTGTTCTTTACCGTGGCACTAACGGCCGCGTAGCGCACGAATGTATTATCGATATTCGTCCACTAAAAGAAGAAACAGGCATCAGCGAAGAAGATATTGCTAAGCGTCTAATGGACTTCGGTTTCCACGCGCCTACGATGTCTTTCCCAGTAGCTGGCACGCTAATGGTAGAGCCAACTGAATCAGAAGATTTAGAAGAGCTAGACCGTTTCTGTGAAGCGATGATCGCAATCCGTCACGAAATGGCAGCAGTGAAAAACGGTGAATGGCCACTAGACAACAACCCTCTAGTGAACGCACCGCACACACAAGTTGATCTAGCTGGCGCAGAATGGGATCGCCCTTACTCTCGTGAACTTGGTTGCTTCCCATCGAAAGCAACGAAGAACTCGAAGTACTGGCCAACAGTTAACCGTGTAGACAACGTATACGGCGACCGTAATCTAATCTGTTCTTGCCCAAGCATCGACAACTACGAAGACTAATTTTGTAGATTTTAGATAAACAAAAGCGAACCACTTGGTTCGCTTTTTTGTTTTTCAGATTATATGACTAAGAAAGCATTGACCTTACCGTAAGGGAAAGGTTTAAGGTTGAGTGAAACCAACGATGAATTAGGAACTGATTATGGGATGTTGCAATAAAGCGCCAAAAGGTGGAGCCCCTCTTGGCTTGCTTCTAAAAGTAACGCTTGGGATTGGTCTTTTTGTTTTTCTACTGGCTTTGTGGCAGTAGAAGCTATACAGCGCCAGATTTAAGCTAAGAAGTAATAGTATACAGAAGATAGATAGCGCCAAGTTGATATTGGCTCTACAGTTGTTTGTTAGCTTACAACTCTACAGGCATAAGATCCCACGTTTGTGCGTCAGGCTCGCACTTGAATACCCTACAGCCAAATGACTTCAAGAAATCGAGATCATCCTTAACGCGTTGTTCATGTGCTCCCTCTTCGATGCGAGCAACATTGCGGTATACATTAGCTCCAAGGTAAATTTCTTTAATACCTGACTTTGGGACTTTATAACAAAACAAGGGTTGTCCTAGATAACTATTTCTAACCTTATTCCACCTGCCATCATTTGTCAGAAGCTGATCTTCCTTAGTGTGATAGCCAAACTTAAAATCGGTAAGGCTTTTTATGACACGAACTTCTTCTTCATAACCCCACTCTAATGATTTATATAAAAATTCTTGCTTTAAATAGTTCTTAATCTCAGGACTGAAAACCGTCGAAGTTCGTAGTTCATCTAGATGCTTTTGAGATGGCACACCATTTAAGTCTTTATTTTTTGTACTGACATAAATTATCTCACCTAATTGAGCAGGGATTATAAATTCTTGGTTTGAAGTAAGCCCACATTCTTCAGCATCAATACCAATCACAACCCCTCTATGACTATCCCCATAGTGCGACCACATTAGAGAGTTGAGAGGGTTTCTAGTTAACGATGACACCGCATATTTTCGCGAAAAATGCCCTTTGAAAACTCGAACAGCATTACGTGGTGAAATACTACCTGTGGCAGAAAAACCAAAATTTGTCCCCTCAAACGGGTCATTAAGATCCTCTAACCCAGTGAAACCGAGCGAGAGATTCTTAAGCATGAGGACTGCGGAGTTAAAAGACATATATTTATAAAGCATCATACTATTACTACTCAGTTGATATTTTCAATTGTATACAGCTATTAGACCGAAAAAATCCCGCATCTAAATACAGAATCTTACTCTCTAGTTCCTTATGCCACCAATTGTACTAGCCTTTGTCTTTCCATAACAATCATTTATACCGCTAGCTTAGTGATTAGCGTGGTAAATATAGAATTTATCGGTCGAGTATGATTCCTAATAAATCATTAACTTACGTGCGTTGGCGCTGTGTTTTGACCTTCAGAACCTATCCGAATATCAAAGCAAGTTAAACTCTATAAATCCAATGCTTGACCCTATACGGTAAGGTGTTTATATTGTCGCCCGCCCAACGGGGCACATCCTAAAATGCACACCGGCCATCCTGCCATCATTCGTGTATTTATATTGGTGTTGTGAACTTCCATGCTAACGAAACTTCGTCCTTTTACTCGTGAATCGGGTGCGCTTATGCATCTTTCGATTCCAATCATTTTGACTCAAATAGCTACCCAAGCGATGGGATTTGTCGATACGACAATGGCTGGCCAAGTAAGCCCTGCCGATCTTGCCGCTATTGCTCTCGGCACTAGCCTTTGGATTCCTGTGTTGCTGCTACTGCGTGGCGTGATTATGGCGCTAACGCCTGTTGTCGCTTACCACCGCGGCGCACGTGACTTCCAAAGTATCTCTGTTGAATTCTTCCAGATGGTTTGGTTGGCATTAATCGCGAGTGTGCTACTTATCGCTTACTTGGTGAGTGCTAAACCGATCTTAGAATGGATTGGGGTAGCCGCTGAGATCATCCCTATCGGCAGTGACTATGCATTTGCCCTAGCCTTCGGTGTGCCGGGTATTGCCCTGTTCTACACTTTGAACGGCTTCTGTGAAGGGATGAACAACACCAAAGTACCAATGATCATTTCCGTGGTTGGTCTGTTGATAAATATTCCGGTCAACTACGTGCTTATCTACGGTAAGTTCGGCTTCCCTGAAATGGGCGCTGTAGGTTGTGGCTGGGCGACAAGCTTGGTGTACTGGTTAATGTCGGGAATGCTGTATTCCTACATCAAAGGCCATCATCACTACAAAACCATTATCAGCTTTGCAGACGCGAAGCCAAAAGCAAAAGAGATGCTTCACCTTCTAAGATTAGGTTTACCTATCGGGATGAACATCGCGGTGTGTGGCAGTATCTTTGCGGTAATCGCTCTTATGATCGGCCGTATTGGTGCCGAGAATGTAGCAGCGGCGCAAATCGCTCTCAATATATCGAGCCTAACTTATGTGATCCCGATGAGTATCTCGTTTGGCATTACGATTCGTGTTGGACACGCTTTGGGTGAAAAAGACGAACTCGGAGCGATTGAGCGCAGCAAAGTCGGTATCTTGGTTGCAGCGTTAATTTCATTGCTTTCGGTTGCGATGTTCTTGCTGTTCCCTGAGTGGATCATTAGGCTTTACACCACCGACCCTGCAATTAGCGCAACAGCAGCAGTATTGTTGACCTTTACTGCGATGTACCAGTTCAGCGATGCATTACAAACGTCTGCTAACGGTGCACTGCGTGGTTATAAAGATACCAAGATCCCGATGATCTTAGCTATCGCTTCATACTGGGGCTTAGCACTACCACTGGGCATGGTGTTGGGCTTAACAGACCACATTGTTCCAGCAATGGGTGAAGAAGGCTTTTGGATTGGTATCCTAACGGGCTTGAGCGTTTCAGCGACGTTGATGTTAATTCGCTTACGACACGTGATTAGGAAGCGTGACTTGCCACCAGCAAGTGCTCCATTGGCAAACTAAGACAGAGCATCAAGCTAATACAAAAAAGCGCATTATTGCTACTCGGCAATAACGCGCTTTTTTATTGAATTTCTATCAATCAGTTAAAGAGTGCGGTTTAACAATTGTTGTTAACAATACGGACTGTACACTCACATCCTTCATCAGGACATTGGCTGCCATTTGTTCGGCCAAAAGAGTCATAAAGAACAAAGCAACCTTGGCGCGTCTCTAGATCCGCGTCCGTTATGTTCGTACTATCTAGTTCAGCTTGGGTAAAATCGTAATCGTAACCAACTACAGTATGTCGGTTACCGAAATCAGACGTTAAGCTGTCATCATCTGACAAGGTAAGGAAATCGAGCATTTTTAATGGTTTATCACCGGACTCTCCTTGACTTTCAGGGCATAGCGTACCCCAATCAACTTCAACGCTACCAATACCAAAGTCAATCACATAGTTACTTTGGTCACCTGGGTTTGTTGCGTCAGGATCAAGCCCTGCGATAATAGCTTTAGAAGTCACTTGCGTGATCACGCCTTCCATCGCACCCGCAACACCTTCAAGTACCGTTTCTCTCGCTGATTCCTGAATACCAAGGAATCTTGGAGCAGCCGTTACCGCTAATACTCCGAGTATCACGATCACGATGATTAATTCCATTAAAGTAAATCCGTTTTTCTTCATGACATCCGCATCTTTTGATAACTTAAATATTCAATAACCCAATGAATTACCTATAACTATACACCTCAAATAGGACTCATAACACTCCACGGCTATCGCTTTTTATAACGCTGGTTGTGGTATTTGTTCCCTTTAGAGGCTGAAAAGATAACTGGAAGCGTTATCACATAAGGTGTCAGCGGGTTTAAATTCGATCAAATGCGTGGTGCAACTGAAAGTATCGATGGAAGAAGGTTTAATTGATTTATTTGAACTGAGGCTCGCTGCGTATAATCAAAGTTAGACCATTTTTGAGTCGCCCTTTGTGTTTCTACACTTAAGAAAGCAAGAAATGAAATAGAATCCATAAAAAAGCGCGTTATTGCCATTTGGTAATAACGCGCATCTATAATCGTTGTACGACTATCGCAACATTAGTTCACTGCTTTCACGTAAGGAAGCACTCGGAATCCATCACGTACTTTTTGGCTTGGAATGTAATGACGGAAAGCTAAGTTAAACACACCAGAATCGTTTTCTGTTTTGATGTTGTTTACTGCATCATCACCACAACCAAAGCTTACGGTGTAAGTGCCGTCTGCATTTTTCTCAGCCGTGTTTGAGCTTACGTTCGCCACTTCACCAAACATGAAACCTTGCTTGTTGTAGACCGTTACCGACCAAAACGCTTGGTTCTTAGGATCATCAAAGGTTGCCTGATGACAAGTGTCTGCTGGGAAGTTACCAGAGACTTCGTAAATATTGTCATCTAACTGCGCGCCACCCCAACCGATAGCCGCACCCACTGCGTACTTCTCTTTGGTAAACATCTCTTTTGAAGCATCTTCAGGGCTGGTAAACATACCAAACGTCGCCTGAGCACCATCGCGTTTCAGTAGTTTCGGCATTTCCATTTTAAGGTTTTTCTCTACCTCATCGAATGATTTCTCATCCACTTGCATTGCCATAAATTTGCCGTCTGCTTTTGCATCAATGCTCATCTGATCTTGGATTTCATGAACTTCATTTTTCGAGAATGTCGCGTCGGTACGAACAATGACGTAAACGTGATCACCGCTATGAGTAGAAAGATCAAACGTACCTGAACCGTATTGCATTGGCTGAATGCGGTGATCTTCAGTAATCACTTCCATCGACATGTACTTGCCTTCAGGGATCTCAGGTAACGTGACGGTCGCCCCCTTTGATACATTAATTACTGCCATTGAGTAGTAGGTGTCTCGGTTCATTCGAACCACATCCTGTTCATCTGTTGGCGTTAGCTCGCGTTACGTTCCTCTCTTTGATTAAAACACTTAACGACACTAATAAGTTTAGATCCAGCCGAGAAAGCTGTTGTTCGATAGTCATCATAAGACATGCATTCGAGTAATATCACTCGTTAAATAATTGCACCATTGTGACTAACAAACAAGTCTCTGTTTAAACGATGGCATTTATATCCAACTAAAAAGGCGAACCCATCGGTTCGCCTTTTTGTTTAAAGATTCGTATTTATCGATTGATCGCCAAATATGAGCCAGCAGCAATCATTATTCCACCAGCACTTTGGTTTAACCTTTTATGTGCGCGTGGCGTTTTTAACAAACCTGCCATTCTGCCCGCGCCCACAGCGATAAGCATTAAGCCTGACATCAGAGCAACAGATGCTAAAGCAGAAACTAATACGATATCTTGTGAGCGCAGAACAGTCAGATCAATAAAAGTCGGCAAGAACGAAATATAAAACAGAATCACTTTAGGGTTCGATGCTGAAATCAAAAAGCCTTGCGCGAAACTCGCGAGTTCAGATTTCTGACTCTGTTTGGCCGCAAGTTCCGCAGAGCCTTGCACTTCAGGCAGGCTCTTAAACATCTTGTAGCCCAAGTAAATCAAATAAGCTGCACCAACATAGCGAATCACCTCAAACGCAATCGACCAATTCTCGGCAATCGTTGCTAGACCGAAACAGGCAAGCGCAAGGTAAATAAGATCACTGCATATCATACCTAACGAAAGCGTGACGCACTTTCGCCATCCTTGAACCATAGCACGAGCTAAAATGGCAAAGACGCCAGGCCCCGGAGTAATACCAAATACAAACATGGCAATAAAGAATGTAATCGCACTTTCTAATGACATTGGACTGTCCTTTTCTATAACCCAACATAATTGATCATGAACGTATCATGGAGCTTCGATTCTGGTAAAGAACGTTTTTTACTAAATACGATTTACACAACTCATGTATTGAATAAGTGTCGCACGTAATTTACCCACCAGACTTAATTAAACCTAAACCTAAGTACTTTTCGTTAGGGCATAAAAAAGGCGAACCTATTGGCTCGCCTTAATCATTTTGTTCGCCAGAATCGTTTAGTCGTTACGAATGGGTGATAACAACTCGGGGTTAACCACCAAGTTTCTCACACCGTGGGCGTGATCTTCGTTAAAGTCATTGCCTTCACACCAGCTACCTACTGTCGCGATATTTACTTTCGCGACTTGTGGTCTAACGCTCCATGTTACTTGGAAAGGTGAACCTTGCTCATTATAACCAGGACCCGTTGTAGAGCCTGCGTATTGGATCGCTGAGCCCGTATCTTGTGGGATGTTTGGTGCTTGGTGTAAGCCGTTCACTTTTGAATGTTTAGCGAGCGCTTCAAAGTCGGGTGCTTTGTCGTCATTCACTAATACGTAAACTTGGGTTTCTACACGCAGTTGCGGGTTGGTAATCGCATCGTTAAAACAAGCACCCAGTGTTTCACCCGGTTCAACTTGCGCCGTTGAATAAACATAGTGAACTTCAATGGTGTCACCCGAATGCAAAG
The DNA here is from genome assembly GCF_041469805.1 of Vibrio sp. 10N.286.48.C11. Classification (NCBI taxonomy): domain Bacteria; kingdom Pseudomonadati; phylum Pseudomonadota; class Gammaproteobacteria; order Vibrionales; family Vibrionaceae; genus Vibrio; species Vibrio sp. 10N.286.48.C11. The sequence goes on from NZ_JBFRLK010000016.1 coordinate 71,651, forward strand.
AACCATGCTCGCTCGGACAAACCTTGCCCTCAAATGGTTTCAGCTCAGCAGAACTCAGCTTGCCTGTGTATTTAAAGCCACTCTGGAATCCCTTACCATCACCGTTACCAGCGTATTGAGTAAACTCTCCACCTTTATGCTCAGCATTTTTATGGAAGTGAATATTACATAAGTTCATCGCTGTTGAATCAGGGGCATCCGAGAACAGCCTAGTATTTTTACCTTCTAATGAACCCAAATCTCGTGGAGCTTGCGGTCCAAAACCTTGCCCTTGGGTATTTTCAGAAAGCTTCGCTCTTTGTTCTGCGATAACTCCATCTGATACAGACTCATGGTTCGCATCTGATGCATTTGCATGAGCTGACAATATCACCATCGCGACACTTAAAAACACACTCTTATTCTTCATTTTTCTTCCCTAGAATATTGATAACTAAACCTAAACCTACTTAACAGCAAACATCTTACTATGCTCGTAAGTGAATATAAGAGTTGTCTTTGTAAGATTAGATTTCATTGCTTACTTTGGGATGAGTATTAGAACCCTTGATGCATATAACAAGTCAAACAGGGTAAATTCGGCGACTCCCTTCCAGAACTAATAATTCCTATTTTCGTTAACCGTCGCCTGACTCAGCGCTCAGATAAGTGAACACGATTCTTAGGAAGAATGGTGGCCAGATTTAGAAGACCAAAAAAGGCGAACCATCTGGCTCGCCTTCACGTTTCATTCTATCTATTAGGTTGTCGTTCTAGGTTAACGATGAATATGAGTAAGTTTCTCATCATAATGATAAAGCACGAATTAATAAAACATTGTTCGATTGTATTTTATTTGGCTGACGACATCCAGTGATAAGCGGAGTAAACACGAACAGTCACGGTCTTGAAGAGTAAACAAAAGCGTACGGGTTTAGTGCTTAAGAATAATAATTCGAGAGCTCAATTAGGTTGCCCGCCGCTTATCATCTGAAAGGTGGTGTCAGTTAGGCTTGGGGATTCACACGCTATAAGCTTAATCTTTACTGGAACACAGTTCAGAGATTCGGTCACACATGGCTTGGTTGACTGCGAAGTGGGTGTTGAGGAATGCTAGTTGGGCAAGTGCCGATTCAGCGGTGCGCTCGTAGCCTTGGGTAAAGGTTGGTAGCAATTGGGCAAACTTAGGGAAGCGTGCTTCTAGCCTTCTATCCGACATAAATTCATCAACGAATTCAGGCTCAGACTGTTCAGTTTGATCCACAAGATCGATCAAACGGTCGAGTGCGTAAGATTGAACGAACCGACTGCCCGACAGCTTTTCGCCTCGGTTATAACGAGACATACCCACATAAAGATTGGTTAGAGCCTCACCAATGATCCAATCTTGGGAATTAGTGTCTGTCTCCCCTTTTATTGGTGAAACACAACACTGTGTATCAAATTCATGTTGCTGCCAAACAATACGCCCTTCAGCAAACGGAATGTGCGCTAACTCGTGGGGTTCAAACACTGCAAACTCACAAAAGATTCCGTCAGCGTACAGAACTTTATAGCCATCGACGGTATTTCTCACTGCGTAGTCGATTGAGTGAATATCAGATAGCCAATGCAAACTGTCTAAGAAATACTGCTTGTGCCCTGTTTGCACTATTGCGAAAAAATCGACATCTGAATACTGATCAAGTCGTTCTGTTTCAATACCTACTGAGCCCAATCCCAGCAGAGCATGAGCCTTACCCGATGCTTCCAAAGACTCCCCAATCGCATCTAAACGCTGGAGTAATTTTTCTGGTGTGTTTATGTGTCTTGTCTGTATCACTTTGTCCGTCTGCATTGCTCAATCCCTATCAAGTTGAATGCCACTCAACCTAACTGATAGTTAGAACATCTAAGAAGCTTAATTTATAAAATGTGTATTTTGGATAACGATCTGTGCAAGTTATTGTTTGAATTAAGGTGGGATTTAGAGGTGAGAAAGAGTGTGTACAAGCTATAAACAACACTCTTCTATCATGACTTATCTTTTTAGCAGCTCATATTTGCAACAACGTTGACACCATGCTCACGAAGTTTGCTTTTCTTCCAAGCTCTCGCGTCTGCCGACATATGAACAGAGACAGTAAAGCCCAATTTTGCACTCATGATACCGATCGACATGCCTAGATTACCTGTGGAGCCTACCGCAATGCTGTATTGTTGGAAGAAGTCACGGAATTCAGGTTCGAGCAACTTACTGTAGTCATCGCTCTCACACAGTAACCCCGCTTCAATCGCAAGCTTCTCGGCATGTGTTAGTACTTCATAAATACCACCACGCGCTTTGATTGAACCTGAAATCGGCAAATGGCTGTCTTTCTTCATCATCAAACGCCCTTTTATAGACTGCTGATAATGCGCTTCCAATACTGATTTCATAGATGGAATGTCAATAAGCTCAGACTCGATGATGCCATTGGTCGCTTGAGTTTCAGGAAACGCCTTGGCTACATAAGGAGCAAACCTTTGTAGCCTCATGCTCGCATCGTGAATATCTTGTTCGCCTAATCCCACATAAAGCAAACCTCGCTCCAGAGTCGTCACATTTGGGTTAAACCAAACCACTTCTTCCAATGCAATCAATTGTTGAAGCAGTGGGAAGTCCGAGATGAGCTTGTCGATATTTAATACAGTCATGGGTGACTTTTCTGGCTAAGCGCGTACTGCGCAGGTTCAATCATTAGTAAACCTATTTAAACGGTATTTGTGTAATCATTCAATGATCTGTAGGCTAGCCTGTCTTCTCATAAGCAAACAGTAGAACAACCTATGAGCGCCTCTCTTCGTAATAGCATTTTCGTGATGTTAGGGATTCTATTCCTAGCACTTAACCTTCGTGGGCCTTTTACGAGCTTGGCTCCTGTGCTTTCTCAGGTTATGGAAGGCCTCAACCTTACGTCATCGGCTGCAGGCTTCTTAACAGCTTTGCCACTGTTAACTTTTGCCTTATTCTCACCATTAGTCACCAAGATATCCCAACGAATTGGTCTAGAGCCTAGCCTGTTATTAGGCTTAGTTCTGATCACTACGGGTATTACACTGCGCTCTGCTGGGTTAACCCCAACCTTGTATATCGGCACGGTGATGATCGGGCTTGGTATCGCGATTGGTAATGTGTTGTTGCCTGTAGTAGTGAAAGTTAGCTTCCCGACACGCATCGCTACTGTGACTTCTCTGTACATCTTTACGATGGGCATCGGGTCGACGTTAGGCTCAAGTTTGATGGTGCCGTTTTCAAATCTAACCTTATTTACGATCACGGGTTGGCAATTAGCACTGTTAATGAACCTAATATTCCCAATATTAGCTTTGATGATCTGGTTGCCTAAAATCAGAAAACGCTCACCTTCAGCCAACAATAACAAGCAACAAGACAAACCTCTGCCGATGAAACAGATGATTAAAAGCGGCGTAGCGTGGCAAGTAACGTTAGCGCTTGGGCTTAACTCATTTACCTTCTACTCTTTGGCTGGCTGGTTGCCACAGATATTGAACGATCTTGGCTACAGCGAAATCGACGCGGGCTACATTTATGGATTTCTGCAATTTTCGACTATGGTTCCGGGGCTGCTGTTACTGCCGTTCTTAGCCAAAAGTGACAATCAACAATGGCTCATCACTCTATGTGCATCGAGTGTATTTGTTGGATTGATTGGTCTTCTGTATTTGCCTGAGTTTGCGATCTTTTGGGTGGGACTGTTTGGATTAGCCAACTGCTCGACATTTATTATCGCGCTCTCTTTTGTTGGCTTGCGTACATCGAATAGCAGCCAAGCCGCATCATTGTCGGGTATGGCTCAGGGAATCGGTTATGCGTTGGCAGCCACTGGTCCAACGCTGGTGGGTAAGCTTCATGCTCAGACAGATTCTTGGAGTGTGCCGATTCTGTTGATCGCATCTGTTGCCTTTGCGTGCACGATTTTCGCGGCATTGGCAGCACGAGATAAGAAAGTGAGCGTTTAAGCCAAACATAATGACTATGGCGTCGCGACTCTATGGCTGACGACGGTTTTGATGTATTCACTTGGCGACAAACCAAACTTGCCTTTAAAGCGCTGACTAAAACGCCCTTCCGATTGGTAACCGCAAGACTGAGCCAACATCGCCACATTCTGCTGTCCGTTTTGCATCAGATAAAGCGCGTGACTCAAGCGAACTTCAGCCAGTACCTCTCGATATTGCATGCCTTCCAGTTTGAGCTTCCGAATCAATGTGGCTCGGCTCATCGCAAAACGCTCCGCCACCGACTCTAGCGGATGTTTCTCATCTGGTGAATGTGAAAGATAATGGCTAAGCTTTTGGCTAAACGAGACGTTGGCACTGGCAAACAGTCGATGCAATACCCCTTTTTCAGCCAATTGCTGGTACAAGCCCTGCAGCCAAAACTGTTGAGTCTCTTTGCTCATGCTCTGTGTATCAAACGAAAACAACGCATTGAGTGAGTCTTGTAAGTTTCGATCTACTTTCACCGTAGGCAGTCCCAGATCATTCGACCGTTCCTCACTTAAATCAAGCATCGCCTGAGAAGGTTGGAATTGAAAGCTGAACACTCGCGACAAGAAGCGCCCTTTGTGGGGCATGTTCTCAAAACTTAGTGAAGCTGATGCCTCACACAACAGCAGATCAGAATGTGAGAGCTCTGCCGCTGAATCTTTCCAAAACAGGCGCTTACTTCCTGTAATGATCTGAATGATACTAGGGGATAGAATCCTCACATTACGCAGCTTTTGTAACTGCTCTGCACGAAAGATCGTCACTTGATATTGATGATTCATCTCATCCCCTTATTTACTTATTATGTATGTGTATAAGCTTTAACGTACATAAGCTATTAACGTGTATAAGTTGCGGTCAGTTTAGCTTTGTCTAAAGCCATGCTGTTCAACGTGAATCCAACCACAGCCGACGGCGTATTTTCGTCGAGGTTAAGTTTGTCCGTTGGTAATGCCCAAACCGTGAACTGGTAACGGTGCATACCATCTTTTTCTGGAGGACAAACGCCACCGTAGCCAACTGTACCGTAATCAATACGACCTTCTTTGCCACCGACTTTAGAGATGTCGACACCGCGAGGTAGCTCGTTCACAGTTGCAGGGATATCAAACGCAACCCAATGCCAGAAGCCACTTTCAGTCGGTGCATCTGGATCATAAGCTGTGATAGCAAAGCTTTTGGTACCTGCTGGTGCATCTTTCCACATCAATTGTGGTGATTGATTATCGCCGTCACAACCCCAACTAGAGTATTCAAAAGTCTTTGCCATTGGGTGACCTTCTTGAATATCGCTGCTGGTTAATTCGAACGCATGAGCAGAGCCTGTAGCCAAAATACTGATTGCCAATACTGATTTGATGATGAGTTTCATGATGGTTCCTCTTATTTGGTATGAGTTGAGTATAGTCCTTCCCACATGCTTAATAATGACAATAAGTACACAATTATCTGATTTATTGGAATAAAATGATACTTATTGTAATTTCATCATATTATTTAAAAGCATGATCCACACGACAGTTTGTTGTTAAGGGAGCACTTGTTGACATTCAGGTTACAAATCTAACCCAAAAGTCTTTAGACTCGCCTCACGACTTTTAATGAGAATGATTGGATGCGCAGGTTTACCTTAGCCCTTTGCTTGACCTTTTGGCTCCCAACTTTAGCCAATGCCCAAAGTTTGCAAGACAAGTGGCAAACCCTGTATCAACTGACCTGGCAATCATCCCCAATCTTAGTATCTCAACAAGAGTTGGCTCAGTACCCAAAAGTACTGCTTCATGAAAGTAGCCGTTATCCTGATTTCAACCAATTCAGTTGGGACGACATCGCAACGTTAGCCTCAATACAAGATCACTGCCAAGCAATTGAAAACAGTAACCCTTCATTACATGACGCCATCGAGTTTGAGCTCGCTTTGTGTCAGCAACAAGCATTGGATTCGATTTGGTTTGCAGCACACTCCAAACGTCACCCTTCCGGTGGCAGCTTTGCTGATCGTTATTTGGCAGCTTACCCAGACGTAAGCGAGCAAATACGCCCGTTTTTGAGTATTACCAACCCACTGCACCCTTTATATACCAAGCTAGAAGCACTCACGGCACAAGGCAGAGAAGCACTGCTCAATGGATACCGCGCTTGGCAACAAGACGATGTGCTTTGGTTAAGTGGCGAACAAGGCTGGAAAGCCATTCCCTTAGATGTTTGGCAACCTATTGCAGAGCAGCAAGAACTATCGTTGGCAGGTGAAACCTGTACTTTTCGTTACAGCAACGTGTGCTTAAGCGAGCCTAGCAATGACAATCTGATCATGAAAACCTTGATATTTTCATTGCTGTTAACGTTGCTTTCCGGGCTCGCTAGAGTCTTATACCTAAGAACAAAACAACGAAAAGAGAGGCAGTTCGTTTTACAGCTTCTTACTCATGAACTGCGCACGCCCATTACTAGCCTTGGCTTAACTGTTGAGATGTTCAGAAATCGCTACGATGACTTTTCGGATGAAACTCAAAGTGCAGTTTGGCGTTTAATATCTGACTATCAACGGCTCTCTCAGCTCACCGAAAACAGCAAAGTGTACCTAAGTTCGGATCAGTCAGAGCCTTTGTTGAAGCAAAACGCTTCATTAGAAGAGTGGCTCGATCATGTATGTGAAAAACACAATATCGAGTATCAATGTGATTCAAGTGATGCTGAACTTAACCTACCGTATTACTGGCTAACCATCTGCTTGGATAATCTAATCAAGAATGCCAAACAACACGGTAAAGGCGAGGTTTTGGTAAAGGTCGAACTCGAAGACAAGCTGACGATTGAGGTACAAGACGAAGGGCACTTCCCTTCGCCGATACAACGACTCATGTCTCGTGTCACGCCAAGTGAAACGCACAAACTGGATAACATGGGCATTGGCCTAACTATTGTCGAACACTTAATGAAACAAGCGAATGGCCGCCTCATTATTCTTCGTAACCCAACCCGATGTATTTTGGAAATTGCTTATGAACACCCTACTGCTGATTGAAGACGACCAACTGCTTGGACAAGGCCTCGTCAGCTTCTTTGAATCCAATGGTTACCAATGCCTTTGGGCGAAGGATTCAGAGAGTGCCAGTAAGCAATGGTTTCGAGCCGATCTTGTGATATTGGATCGACAGCTTGAAGATGGGGACAGCTTGCAACACCTTCCAAACTGGTTGCTCCTCAAAGCGCTGCCTGTGATTGTGCTGACCGCTAAAGTCGAAGTTCAACAACGTGTTGAAGGTTTAATGGCGGGTGCCAAAGATTACGTGACTAAGCCATTTTCTAACGACGAATTACTTGCTCGAGTCATTACCCAGCTACATCCGTTAGGTGTGAGCCACTTAAATTACGCAAATATCCAAATCAACTTGTCGGAACGAATCGCTTATCTGGACGAAAGCCCAGTCACATTAAAACCTAAAGAGTTTCAGCTATTGGTACTGTTTGTTCAGAACCAAAGCCGAGTGTTTCACCGAGATGAGTTACTCAATAAAATTTGGGGGTATCAGGCCTTTCCTAGTACCCGAACTATTGATAATCACATACTGCGCTTACGCCAGAAGCTGCCAACATTGAATATCGAAACGCATCGCGGCGTTGGTTACCGCTTGGCTGGGGAATCATAATGAAAGTTACTTCGTTAGCCGCACTGATCTACACATTGCCGCTCGCAAGTCATGCGGCATGGTTTACCGACACGCCATTGCAGCACACCTATCAATCTCTACTTGATGACCAACCTCAAGTTGCGTGGCAAGAGCTGCAAATCGCACTCGATCACAAATCACTCGATAGTGAGCTTTGGCTGCCAGTCAAACAAGAGATCCTGAGCCAGACTCAATGTGGAACCTTACTCAAACAAAGTGCTGAGCCAAAACACCACATCCAAGTCAGCTTCATTCGACGCTATGGCCTGTCGTCGCACGGTTATCAAATCAAAGTCTCTGCCGAGCAACTCAGCAAAGGCTCAGAAACTCAAACTCTTTCTTTGGTATCGCCTAAAGGTAAAGTCCTTCTCGATGGACAACTCGCTTCCAATAATGAGTATCAAGAGATTGAAACCAATGAAATGTTCATCAAACCCGAATCTGGTGTTTATCAACTAAAGATAGGTTCAAATCACTACCCTATTATTGTCGCTTTAAATAACAGTAATCGATGGCTGACGCTCGAAAGTAAACTCAGCGAACCACATATCGTGCTCTCGCCTCCAAAGGTGATCGACAACTGCCCCGACGCTAACGTGAGTTGGCAATGGTTTGATGAAAACTACAACCTGCTGGGTTACAAAGTGCCAATCAAAACAGCGCAAGCACCCGTTCCCACAGAAAGTCCACTTGGAACCAAAGCCAAGCACTTGAGTGCTTCGGTTGAAATGTTTGAATACCAAGGCGCTATTGAAGTCCAATATGTGCAGCGCGTCGCCGTGCCTTTCTAATGGAAAACCACTAAAGCCAAACAGAAAATAGAGACATATAGGTGACAAAGCACTAGCGCTACTTAGGTGTAATAACCGTAGTTACCCTTTACGGAATCTAAATATGCTCAGCGTACGTCACCCACTCAATCTTTCTAATTTTGCCATTGTGGCTTTAACAACAGCTTGTCTGTTTTCATCCAACGCACAAGCGAGCCAAATAACGCTCACCAGTAACAACAATACCGTCGCTACCTCATCGAATACTTTAGAGGTCGATTGGAACGGCTTAAGCGTTAACAGTGCTGCTCTCACCGTTGATAGCCAACCACAGAAAGCGACCAATCTGGTCATTGGCTTTTCCGATAAAGCTGACTCAGCAAAAATCGCCACTTGGACCTTAGTACCCAGTGGAATAAACGTTAAGGCAGAGCTTAATCAAGACCAGCCAATCCCAATCGACACCTAATTCTCTCTATTTTTGTACAAGAAAATTGGGTGCCGACCACAATTTCAAACACAGATGTTTTCACATAAATCTCAAAAGTGATATCAATGCTTATATTGAATGATAATAATACAAAAGAGATATTTTTGATGAAAAAGACCCTACTCACTTGCTGTGCCCTTCTTGCCTTTTCTTCTTCGGCAATCGCTAATGTTCAGTTTTCGAATCCAGAAGGAGCTTTAGGCGAACCTTCTAATTACTCTCAATACCAAAATGTTTTGTCAGTTTCTGAACTTCAAATTTCAGATCCAAACGGAAAGAAAGGCAACAAAGACTATTTTGCGCTCGATAATAACTACGACGGCATTGTGAACAACAACTTCTATGTCGACAAAGAAAGTGAAGCGCTAGTCTTTACCATGAAGAATGACCACCTGCGCAACGAGCTACGCGTTCAGGAAAACTTCCGCACAGACTTAACAAATGAAACATACACATTAAGTTCGGAGGTGGAGATCATAAAACCTGAAGAGTCGATGAAGAACTCAGACTCTAAGCAAGACGAGATTACATTCCTACAAGTACATAACAAAGGCTTAGATGATCTTGGTACTCACAATGTCCCTCACCCTTTGCTTCGTGTTGTATGGAAACGTGACAATAATGGTATTGAAGGGCATTTCTGGGCAATCATTAAAAACAACGCTGTAATTTGTAAAGGATCGTTCGGCAAGAAAAACCAAGACAAGGAAATGTGCAAATCAGACGTAGCATATTCTCAGTATGATTTAGGCAAAGCACCACAAGGCAAACCAACAGCATTTGATTTAATCGTGGGTGATAAGAAACTTATTGTTGACGTAAACGGTGAACGTAAAGTTGAGCAGGATATTGACTACTGGCGTCACCTATTAAGCTACTTCAAAGCTGGCGTATACAACCAATTTACGAATGGACAAAGTGAAGCTCACTTCTACAAGCTAGAGTACACAGAGAAAAAGAGCTAGTTCGGTACTTAGCCTACAACTACATTAGCAATCAGAAAAAAACGAACTTGTTAACAAGTTCGTTTTTCTCTTTTCAATGTTATTGGTCATTGTCAATGAATTACAACTAATCAACAGTTAGGCAGCCGATTCCTTCTGTTGCTCCCAATACAATATGCCTTTATTTCGTTATTTGATTGGCTCTATTTTGAAAAGCAGTCAGTAGATAGTCGATAAAGACCTTCTTACGTTTCGGCATCAACTGCCTGTCTGCATACACTAGGCTTACTGAAACTTCTGGCATCTCATATTCAGGTAACAGACGAATCAGCTTACCTGTCTTAAAGTGTTCCCGACAAATGAATTCAGGAAGCACCGCCAAGCCGAGCCCATCCACACACGCTGTTAGGCATGCCGTGATGGTATTCACCCGCAACTGACACGGTAGATCGATCAAAATCGACTCTCCGCCTTCTAATTGTAAATGCCACTTGGGTAGACGCGCGGCCTTGTTCACCACCTCAATCATTCTGAATGGCGGTTCAAGATCATCGGGTGAAGAGACGTCATCGAACTGCTCTAAATACTCAGGGCTGGCTGCCAATACACGCTTTGATGTTGTGAGGTAGCGAGAAACCAAGCTCGAGTCCACTAGCTCACCAATTTGTGCGTAAAGATCGATCCCCTCCGCAATGATGTCGACTTCTCGATTCGACAGTTCTAAGTTCAAAGTCACGTTTGGGTGCTCTTTTAGGAAGCTGTGGATGTATTTAGCTAATACTTGATGCCCCAATTCGACAGGCAACACAACATTTAACTGCCCTCGGATCAAATCCTGATTGGCTGAAACCTCTAGCTCAGCTTGGTTCATGATCTCTTGCATCTGCATGCTCGACTGATAAAAGCGCTCACCCTCTGGCGTTAAGACTAAACTTCGTGTCGAACGAGTGATCAACCTCACACCTAGATGCTGTTCCAGCTCGTCTAGCTTTCGGCTGACGGTCGACTTGGTCATGTTCAATGCTTCAGCTGCGTGCGTGAAACTCCCACAATCAACAACTTGTGTAAAAACAGTCACAGCATTTAAGTCCATCGTACTTCTCCCAAAGCGCCATTAGTTAGATTTTTGCAACAGTGTTTCCCTTTTTTCCTATCTTATCAATCAATCGAATTCATTTACAATTCGTTACATCTAAATAAAAACAAAATGAGAAAGAAAAAATGACAGAGAACAACAACGCTTCGCAAACAGTAAGCACAAAAAAACGTAAAAAAGCTCCGCTTATTGCTACTGCGATCATGCTGTCATTGGGTTTAGCCGGTGCTGGATACTGGTACGGCTATGGCCAGTACTTTGAATCTACCGACAATGCCTACCTACAAGGCGACATCACGAATATTAGCCCTAAGGTCTCTGGCTATATTGTTAAGTCTTATGTGAGTGATAACCAATCGGTTAAAGAAGGTGATTTGCTGGTTCAAATCGATGACCGTGATTACCAGTCAGCACTCGCTCAAGCAAACGCCCATTTAAGCGTCGTGCAATCAGACGTCAAAAATCTAGTGGCACAACAAACGTTACAACGTAGCAAGATCAATCAAGCAGAAAGCCGCGTTGATTCTGCACAAGCTGAATACGAACGCGCGATTCAACAAGTGGTACGTTCTCGTAGCTTACTAAAGCGTAACTACGCGTCTCAAGATGAAGTCGATAGCATGGTTGCACAACAAAAAGTAACTCAGGCAGATTTAGAAGAAGCAAAAGCAAACCTCGTTGCAACCAATGACCAATTAACCGTTATCGCTAGTGAGATTGAGCAAGCAAATGCATCCGTGACCGAAGCTCAAGCCCAGAGAGATCAAGCACAGCTTAACCTTGATTACACCAAAGTTTACGCGCCAGCAGATGGCGTGATTGGTAAACGCAGCGTACGTGAAGGCTTGCTGATTCAAGCAGGCGCACCACTGATGAGCTTGGTACCAAACAACCAAGTGTGGATTGAAGCCAACTTCAAAGAGACACAGCTAAGTGGTATTCACAAAGGTCAGACGGTTGAAGTAGAGCTGGATGCGTTCCCGGGGCAGCCTCTTGAAGGTGTGGTAGACAGTTTCTCCCCTGCGACTGGCGCTAAATTTGCGCTCCTACCACCAGAAAACGCGACCGGTAACTTCACTAAAATCGTTCAACGTGTACCGGTTAAAATTACTATTCCAGATCAGCAAGAGTTGAAAGGTCGACTGCTTCCTGGTTTGTCTGTGGTAGCGACCATCGATAAACGAGGCTAGACCATGAGTAACGCTGGTGTTGTCACCCAAACAAATGATGATGACGAGGTTTCGAGACGCCATTGGATCGCCCTATTTGGCGGCTTGATTGGCGCGTTTATGGCGATCTTGGATATTCAGATCACCAACTCGTCTCTCAAAGATATTCAAGGTGCGCTATCAGCCACCTTGGATGAAAGCTCGTGGATCTCTACGTCTTACCTAGTCGCAGAGATGATCGCTATCCCACTCAGTGGTTGGCTTTCTAAAGCGCTCGGTAAACGCCGTTATATCACGTGGACGACAGCCATTTTCACCATTTCATCTTTGTTGTGTTCGTTCTCTTGGAACATGACCTCGATGATCGTGTTCCGCGCGATGCAAGGCTTCAGTGGTGGTGCTCTAATCCCGCTTGCTTTCTCGCTGGTGATTCAGTTATTGCCGGTCAACAAGCGTGCTGTGGGTATGGCACTGTTTGGTGTAACCGCGACCTTTGCTCCATCGATTGGCCCTACCTTTGGTGGCTGGCTGACGGAGAACTTCTCGTGGCACTATATTTTCTACATCAATATTCCGCCAGCTTTGCTTGTGATCACCATGATCCGATATGGCTTGGACGATGAAAAGCTCGACCTTGGCACGCTGAAAAAAGCCGATTGGTTTGGTATCGCCACCATGGCATTAGGGCTAGGTTGTTTGGAAGTGGTGTTAGAAGAAGGTAACCGTGAAGAGTGGTTCAGTTCGAGCTTTATTATTGGCTTGAGTATCGTGTCGGCGGTGAGTTTGGTTTACTTCGTGATAAACGAACTCCAACACAAGAAGCCATTGGTTAACCTGCGGCTATTGCGGGATGGGCAATTTGCGATGTCTTGTATCGCCTATTTGATTCTAGGAATGGCATTGCTCGGCTCTATCTATGTTCTACCGATGTATCTCACTCAAATTCAGCAATATAACGCGATGGAAATTGGTGAAGTGCTAATGTGGATGGGTTTCCCACAGCTTCTGATATTCCCAATTGTGCCAAAGCTAACACAGATCATTAAGCCTAAGTACTTGGTTACCTTTGGCTTCGCGATGTTCGGTTTTAGTTGTTACGTAAATACACACATGACAATCGATTTTGGCGGACAACAGCTGATTTTATCTATGGTTCTGCGTGCTATTGGTAGTCCGTTCATCATGGTTCCGCTGTCTTTGGTTGCCATGAAGAACATCAGCAAAATGGACACGCCAGACGCATCAACGTTAACCAACGTAATGCGGAACTTAGGGGGCGCTTTCAGCATCGCGATTATCGCTACGCTATTGGATAACAAAACCCGTGAGCACTTAGCACACATCAAGGAGTCGCTACCTTCAGTGAGTCAACTTGGTTGGCAGACGCTTCAGCAACAACAAGCGTTTTTCATTCAGTCAGGAAGTGATGCCGCAACTGCGATGCAACAAGCACAAGCAAGTTTGCTCGGCACAATGCAACGTGACGCAGCCATCATGGCTTACAACGATGTGTTCTTAATGATGACGGCGTTCTTGGCTCTAGCGGCAGTATTGATTCTAAACATGCGTGATTAACGCTAGAGTTTCGGTAAATAAAACTTCAAGCAAAGAACAACATTTCGAATAAAAACTCGAACAATAAAACAGAGAGGTGAGCTTATCGGCTTGCCTCTTTTTTATTTCTAAAACACGTATAACCCCACTAAAATCAGGTAAAAGTCACCTGCGTTTGAAGGCTTTCATAAATGTTATCTAATACTCTTTAATTACCAATAGTTTATTGAGTGTTTGTATGTGATATAGGCACCTTGACAATGTGCAACTTGACACCTAAATTAAAAAATAACATTTGGTATTAAGGAAAATGGATTTGACCTTACCAACAGACCTTCGAATTTTGATCGTCGACGACTCTAAAAGCGCAACAATACTTATTAAGCAGCAACTGGCTAGTTTGGGAGTTTCGCGCGACTGTATTTTTATTGCGACCGACTATCGAAAAGCCATTAAAGCGGTCGAGACACACTCTTTTCATGTACTCCTCATTGACTACCACTTAGAACAGTCTTTTACTGGCTTTGAGCTGTTGGGCATTCTGTATCGAAACCGCCTCATCGATCATACTGTGGCGACAATCTTGCTCTCTGGGGATATGCGTCAGGAAACAGTATTAACCGCCCTTTCAGGTGAAGCACACCACTTCGTTTCTAAACCGATTAATACTCAAACGTTGGGTAAAAAGATCCAAAGTGCCGTGTCCGTTTCAAAGAAACTCACCCAACTGAATGATTTGTATCCCATTGCCAGTCAAGAGAGATTAGCTCAAGCTTTGGCGATCTCCCCTAATGGTACTAGCGTTCAGTTCGAAGCGACATTGATTGAACATTTAATTGCAGGTAAGAAATGGCAGTTACTCTCTAGCGTCATTAACAACTCCAAAACCAACATGCACCCAACCAAATTGGTGGCTGAGGCGCTGATTCTCGACAGCTTAGGCAAGCCAAATTTAGCCATAGATAAGCTCCACAATTTTCTAATAGCACAGCCACTCTCATTGAGCGTGATTGACTGCTTAAGCTGTATCTATGAAAAACATAAAATGCTGCTGCCTGCTCTTAAATTAGCGATTCGTGCATTTGAGATGACTCCCAGCATCAGCCATCGTGCAATCAGGGCCATCGACTTAGCTGAGAACGCAGATAACACACATATGATCATAAAGTTAGGTGAGATGTATGCAACCCACATTTCAGCTGCTGACATTGATGTCATCCATTCCATTGGTGCGCACTTTAATTCCTTAAAAGCAACGTATCAGCGCGAGACGCAACTAAAGTACAAACGTATTTTGCTTGAGCACGCCAACCAATTCACCGAGTTGGTAAACCTGAAACTTCCGGTAAAACAACAGCAGCAAGTTTTGGCCAGCCTTGCCCTATTTCAGAGCAGCATATTGCTCATCGAAAATAGCCCTCAGATTGCCCACAAAAAAGTGATTAGAGCTTCGACACTGTTAGCGAACAATTTCCACAGCCAACCGACTTATTTGCTCACTCAGTTATTACCCATGCTCGCCCACTTTGGTGAGTACTCTCTTTATCATTTAACAGTGGAATGTCTCAAATCTCGTGGAGAAGCCATAAATCACCAACTTGAGTCCAAAAATGTCGACCCTTCAACGTGTATAAACATTGAAAATTTGGGTTCGATCCAAGAAATAAAGGACTACATTCACAGTTACCCATATTCAGTTGCCGCCAAACTTGACTATATATACGCCGTCAATAAAGCTCATATAGATGAGAAACTTAGCGACGACTATCTAGAAGAAATCTTACAGTTAGAACTTCCTCCAAAATGGAATCAATGGATTAGTGATTCATCAAGGTATGGTTTTTCCACTAAGCCGCCTAGCCCATTTTCAACATTCAGCCGACAGGAGTCCACATGCTAGACTTTGATGCTTTAAACGCCTATTTAGACAATGACAGAGACGTCATTTACGCCGTTTTGTCTACATATCAAGAAGACCATGGCAATTCGCTACAAGAGATCGAAGAGTTGGTTCAACAACAAGATTGGGGCAAGCTTCATTTTACCGTGCACACCTTAAAAGGCATTTTAGCCAGCTTTGGTGAAGAAACGGCCACAGTTGCATTGGAAAGAGTAGAACAAAACACACTCAATAAGCTTGCGCCGCAAGATGATGATCTTTCGGTTATCTACAGCGAAATGAAGATCATTAATCAGCAAATCGATGAGGTTCTTAGCACTTATTAGTCGATAGAATTAAAACGTGCATGGCGATACTTAACAGCCGACACAGCTAAAAGAGTTGAGGTGCTTGGAAACATTGAACCTCGACTCTTAACATTTTTCTCATCATTTCTCCTCTCAATTATAGTTCTAACCCACACCTATAAATTCACGTCATTTATCTAGATAAACCGATTTATAACACATGCTTTATAAACTATCCGTCTTAATGTTTTAAACGAAAAACCAACACACTTGATGAGATGCAAAATAGTTAAATATTTGTAGATCTTTTTGTGACATAAACATACGAAATTGCATTTTATTTATTGGTAAAGAAGAAATTGTTATCTACACTCTAATGAAACCAAGCGTTAATCACTTGGTGGCATAATAAAAAAACTAAAACGTTCAGTCGGCTAGATAAGGACAAGGAAATGAACAACGATAGTTTTGCTGCGTTTCAGGGGCTCACGGATGAAACACCCATTACCGAATCATTTTCTACCAGTGCAGACCCTTATGCTCATTATCTGAAAGATATTGTTGGCATTGATCTGCTGTCGCGTGAAGATGAGGTGTATTACGCAAAATTGAATCGCGCGGGTGAGAAAAAAGCGCGTGATGTAATGATCGAATCAAACCTGCGCCTTGTTGTGAAAATCGCAAAGAGTTACCTAAAACGTAAAGGCAATAATTTCACCCTGCTCGACCTGATCGAGGAAGGCAACATTGGCTTGATTAAGGCCATCGACAAATACGATCCAGAACCAGGCTATCGTTTTTCAACCTATGCTGTTTGGTGGATCCGCGAAAACATTGAAGCCGCACTCATGAACACGGGTCGAACCGTTCGATTGCCAGCCCACGTGTGTAAAGAAATAAACAGCCTCGCCTCAAAAAAGCTCGATGCAAGCAAAAAAATGAGTAAAGAGGTTTCAATTTCTGAGCTATCAGACAGTTCAGGTGTAAAGGCCGAACGCGTCGATCAACTGGTGGCGTTAAGCGGGTTTATTGACGTGACGACAACGGTTGGAACTAGCCATGCGCCTATGGTGCTTGATCAATGCGAAAGTGAATATATCCCAGACCCTCAACAAGATTGTGAGGATCAATCCTTTACCCAAGCTCTAGAACAAATCATCTATACACTTCCTCCAAAATTACAAAAGGTGCTCATCCACCGTTTTGGTTTCTTTGATAACAAGGTGAAAACGCTGTCTGAGGTCGGACAAATGTTGGATGTGAATGTTTCTAATGAACGTGTTAGACAAATGCAGAAAGAAGCGGTCGAAAGAATTCAAAAACGACTCAAATTTGATGGTTGGGTGTAAGTCGTAGCCCAGTTGAGAATTAGTTGAAAATAACGTTAAGCCAAAACAAAGACCTTTAGGGTGAGCCTCCAAGCTTGCCCTTTTTGTTTGCTGATTCGTTAGAAAAATAAAAAAATCGTAAGCACACGAACCCTAAGTCGCTAATGCCTAATGCCTAATGAAAAATGACAAATGCCACACCATTAACTTACCTTAAAGAAGTGACTCGCTCACTGCGCAAAATGAGATAATTGATATAAGTGGTTTCAAGACAATCTTGTTCCCACACTGATAAAATCCGTTTAGCCGCAAAATAATAATCTTTGTTTCTCAACAACATCCCAACGGTGCGGCTAAGCTTTTCAAATCGAACGTGATCGCTCGCAGAGATGTAGTCATCGTCACTTTCAATAATGGGCGCTAAACCATCAGCAAACCAATTATTCAATATTTCTCGCATCTCTAATTCAGACTCAGGCACATCCACACTCGACAACTCTCGATGTTGAGGCGGTGGCACTATGTACTTCGACGCTTGCGGTGAACTGACATAACGATACATGTCGTCCCTCCTGTCTAACGGACCCTTCTCATAATTAAGGACATATTTACCTGTTCTCAAGTTTATTTAGCGAAACAAAAAAATAAATAAAAAAAAGCCATGTATCAATAACTCTACATGGCTTTAATGAGGGCAACTTTACGCTGCCCTATCTCCTTGTTGGCTTAGACTAAATGTCGGTTTAGACTAAAACTAAGCCCTCTCGATTAAATCGAGCTTTGGTCGAAGTCGTTGCCTTGATCCGTTCCAGTTTGAGAATCTGAATCGAAGCTTCCAGAGTCGTCCGTGAAGTCAACACCTTGATCTTGACCACCTGAACTTGTCCAGTCGCTGCCACCAGATTCCATACCTGCCATGTCCGGTTGCTGTTCTTGCGTAGAGCCTTGCATGGTGTATTGATCATCGACCTCAACTTCAACAGAACCGCTAGCACCGTCTATTGAGCTACCCAATTCGTCGTAACCTTGGAATTGGATCTCGCTAGTCCCTTCGTAACCTTCTGGAAGTTCAACAGATACAGGCTGCTCTAAGTTGCCACTGATTGTGAAGCTACCATCACCGTTATCCAGTGCGTTACTTACAGTAGCGCCCTCAGGTAGACCAGACATATCAGCGTAATCAACCGATTCGTTACCACTTACCTCATCTGGAATCGAGATAGAGATGGTATCACCCGGTGCCGCGGTTACATCTGCTGTACTATCTTCAGTTTCAGCATCTTGAGCTTGGTCATCAGCTTGTTGAGCCACTTCCACTTGTTGCTCTTCTGTTGCTTGAGCAGCTTGGACTTGTGGTTCATCACTTTGTACTGAATCATCTTCAACTTGGATGCTTAAGCTGTGACTTGATACTTCACCGCCGTCGTTAACTTCAACATTCATCGCTAAATTGCCATCGAAGTCTTCGTTCGGCCAGTAAGTCCACTCACCTTCACCTGATTCGGCAAAGAAGCCAGCATCGTTCGCGTCTGCAACATCAACAACTTGTGCAGAATCACTGACGCCTAACTCATCCACCAGCTGTGCATCCGTGATAGTTAGTGAACCATCATCAGCTAAGGTATAACCTTCGCTCGCCGCTGCTTCATCGCCACTTTGGATATCCACATTGAAGAAGCTTTCGATGCGATTTTCGCCATCGGTCGCTATAAACCCAACTTGAACATCGCCGGTGTAGTCTTCAGCAGGAGTGAATTGATAGTTACCTTGGTTATCGCTCTCAATTACGCCCTGACCTTCCATCAAGCTTACTGACTCAATGCTCAAGCTGTCGCCTTCTGCATCGCTCAGATTCGCTAACATGTCTTCATCAGTGAACGACAAGGTGGCATCCGCTGCGATTTCCGTCGTTGTGATGCTGTTAACTTCTGGTGCTGCATTCCCTTGCGAGTCACCTTCTTTCACGACTACGCCAGTTTGCTCATCATGAAGCACGCCATCTTTATCAACTACGTACGCAATGTCTGCTTCGCCCGTGAAGCCTGGTGCTGGTGTGAACGTCCAAGTGCCATCGCCATTATCGACAATCTCACCTTGGCTGCGGTCGGCAAGATGAACCAGTTTCACTTCATCATCGCTGTCTGCATCCACATTCTCAGCCAAACCAATTAGGTCGTCCGCCGTTAGGATGATGGAATCACCCGCCACAGTTTCGAAATCACCTGAATCGATACCATCATCAAACGCTTCCGGCTCATCTCCGTAATCAACCGTTGTTGCGCTTACGGTTACGAAGAACTCACCATGGAAGTCTTCAGGCGGCGTCATTTGAATGTTTGAGATATCCCAGTCGAACAGGTCGATGTATTGACCCGGCTCGGTGATCATCACGGTATTCACACCATCTGTTACCTCGAATCCAACAGGGAAACCTGTCATCACCAAGTTACTTAGTGTTTCTGAATCATCGACTAGGCCAACGTTCAGTCCCAAGTGACCCGTTTCATCTTCGCCGAAGACTAATGGACCGTCATGGTCAGTTGAAATAACCGCGCCATCTGCGACAGGACGTACGTACACAGGAACATCGAGAACCGTTTCGAACTCACCGTCACTCACGACAACTTGTAGGTCAGAAACACCCGCAAAGTCGCCTGTTGGTGTGAATGTCCAAGTACCATCACCGTTGTCTGTAACTTCTCCGCCATCTTCACCGTCTGCGGTGATAATGCGAGAAACAACAAGGTCTGCGGTATCAATGTCACCGAACAAGTTCATCAAGTCGCCAGCATCGAAGGTGAACGCGCCATCTTCGTCTGTGGTCATCATTGCGTTGCCGACATTGAATGGTGCGTCGTTAACCGGAATGACATCCACATTCAGCGAGCCATCAACCACTTCTTCACCGTCAGTCGCTTGATAACCGAGTTCTACTAAGCCATTAAAGTCTTGAGTAGTCACTAAGTGATACATGCCGTCTGGTTGCTGAGTTAAGGTCGCATTCGCTGGTGCTCGTACTGTGATGCTCTCAATGCTGATCTCGTCGCCATCAAGGTCTGTCACTTGACCCGCGATGTAAGCAGGGTCAATCACCATGACCACATCTTCTTCGCCTTGCATCTCAATGGTTGGCGCTTCAGGTGCATCATTCACTGGCGTAACATCGATGTTGCCGTCGACTGAAATTGTCTCTTGGCCATCGCTAACGTTAAACGTCATTGGCACATCGCCATTGAAGTTTTCGTTTGGTGTAAATGACCAAGTACCATCTTCGTTATCTAGCAACTCACCCAAGCTAGGGTCGATTTGTAGACCAGAAGCCGACAGCTCGTCTGCGGTGTTATCGATGTCGGTAGCTTGAGCTAACAACATGTCTTGTGTGATAAGAATGGTGCTGTCTTCGGCTGTGGTTAGTTTCACATCCTCAGATTCAGGTCCATCGTTCACAGCCAGAACTTCGATACCTGCCGTTGTTGTTGCCGTTGCACCGTCATCATCGGTCACGACCACATCTAGGCTGATATCACCATTAAAGTTCTCGTTTGGCGTGAAGGTCACAGACCCGTTATCGTTTTGAACCAAGGTGCCGTCAGAGCCTGTGTAAGTCACACTTTCAAGCGACACTTCACCATCAACGTCAGAGCTATTAGCAATTAACTGCTCAGGGCTGATTGTAATGGTGCCATCTTCGTTCATTTGGTAAGACGTAGAACCCGCTACCGGCGCATCGTTAACATCCGTTACCGTCACACCAATATTAGCATCGACTGTCTCAGTGCCATCAGTCACTGTGAAGCCAAGGTTGACATCGCCATTGAAGTTCTCGTTCGGAGCAAAGCTATAAGTGCCGTCACCGTTGTCAGTGAACACACCCTCTGCGCCCGTGTAAGACACATCCGTGATAGAAAGGTCATCACCATCAATATCCGCAGCACCTGCTAATAGGTCAGCGTCAGTGAAGGTTAGCGTTCCATCTTCCTCAACAGTAAAGTTTTGGTCTTCTGCTGTTGGTAGGTCATTGACTGGATTAACGGTTAGGTCGACGCCAGCTTGAACAGTTTCAAGGCCATCTGACACATCGAAGCTCAAATCAATGTCACCGTTGAAATCAGCATCCGGCATGATAGTAAATGAACCATCTTCGTTCGCTGTTACAGTCGCATTGTCACCTGCAGATAGATTGCTTGCGGTTAGTGCATCACCATCAACATCCGATGCGTTAGCCAGCAACTGCTCTTGAGATAGCGTAATTGAACCATCTTCATCAACCGAGTAAGCCAGGTTTCCAGCCACTGGTGCGTCGTTAACTGCAATAACTTCAATACCAGCGGTGGTTTGAGCGGTAGCACCGTCGTCATCAATAACCGTCACATCAAGGTTGATGTCGCCGTTAAAGTTTTCGTTTGGTGCGAACGTTACCGAACCATCTTCATTTTGAACCAAGATACCGTCTGCACCTGAGTAGCTCACGCTATCAAGAGACACTTCCCCGTCCACATCGGAGCTATTAGCAATCAACTGCTCAGGGCTCAATGTGATGGTGCCATCTTCGTTCATTTGGTAAGACGTTGCGCCTGCCACAGGTGCATCGTTAACGTCTGTTACCGTTACGTCGATGTTTGCATCAACCGTCTCTGTACCATCAGATACTGAGAAGTCCAGACTTACGTCACCGTTAAAGTTCTCGTTCGGTGCAAAGGTGTAAGTGCCATCGCCATTGTCGGTGAACACACCCTCTGCGCCAGTGTAAGACACGTCGGCAACTGACAGCTCATCACCATCAATATCAGAAGCACCCGCTAGCAGTTGCTCGTCTGTAAAGGTAAGTGAACCGTCTTCTTCAATGGTGTAAGCGACATCTTCTACAACTGCGATGTCATTCACTGGATTCACAGTAAGGTCGGCCGTTGCAACAACCGTTTCAGTACCATCAGAAAGGTCGAAGCTTAGGTCAATATCGCCATTGAAGTCAGCATCTGGGGTAATGGTAAATGAACCATCATCGTTTGCCGTAACTGTAGCGTTATCACCCGCGGTTAGGTTGGCAGCGCTAAGATCATCGCCGTCCACATCCGATGCTTGAGATAGCAACTGCTCTTGAGTCAGAGTAATGGAACCATCTTCATCAATGCTGTATGCCAAATCACCCGATACAGGTGGATCGTTAATTGGAAGAACATCAATACTTGCGCTAGTGGCTACTGTCGCACCTTCTTCATCTGTCACCACTACATCTAGGCTAACATCGCCATCGAAGTTTGCGTTCGGTGCAAAGCTGAATGTGCCGTTGCCGTTGTCAGTAAAGATACCGTCAGCGCCTGTGTAAGTAACACTATCAATCGCCACTTCACCTTCAATATCAGAAGAGTTCGCCAACAGTTGCTCTGCACTGATGGTGATAACTTCATCTTCGTTGACTGAGTAACTGGTTGAGCCTGCGATTGGCGGATCGTTCACCTCAAGTACAGTGATTCCCGCGGTAGTCGCTTCTGTTGCCCCTTCTTCATCGGTAACAACAACCGCTAAACTCACATCTCCATTGAAGTTCTCGTTTGGAGAGAAGGTGTAAGTGCCGTCACCGTTGTCTTCGAACACACCATCACTGCCAGTGTAAGTCACGCTATCAATCGCAACCTCACCTTCAATATCTGAAGAGTTGGCTAATAGCTGTTCGTTACTGATCGTGATTGAGTTGTCTTCATGCACAGTGTAAGACGTGCTACCCGCCACTGGTGGATCGTTCTCAGGCGTCACGCTCACATCAATGTTGGCTTGAACCGTATCCGTGCCATCTGACACATCAAAGCTGAAGTTCACATCACCATTGAAGTTCTCGTTTGGCGCAAAGCTGTAGCTTCCGTCACCATTGTCGGTAAGCACACCATCAGCACCAGTGTATGTCACACCTTCGACTGTTAGGTCGTCACCTTCAACATCCGTTGCACCCGTTAACAGGTCAGCGTCAGTGAAGTTAAGAACCCCATCTTCACCAATAGTGAATGCTTGGTCTTGTGGCTCTGGCGCATCATTGACAGGTGTTACCGTCAAGTCTAGGCCAGCCGCGACCATGTCTTCTCCATCGGTTACATCGTAACTAAATTCGATATTACCGTTGAAGTTTTCACTCGGTGTAATGGTGAAGCTGCCATCGTCGTTCATTTGAACGGTCGCATTTTCATCATTGGTAGTTAGGTTGATTGCTGATAAATCATCACCATCAATGTCAACAGCGTGCTCTAGCAACTGCTCTTGAGTTAGCGTGATGCTGTTATCTTCGGCTGTCACAGCACTGATGTCACCATCAACTTCTGGAGCATCATTCGCTGGCGAGATATGAATCGTCACATCTTGGGTTGCCGTCGCGGTGGTGCCCGTATCAACATCAGTCGATGTCGCATTTACAGTTAGAACCACATCACCATTGAAGTCACCTGAAGGGATAAACTCTAGCCCTTCTAGCTCGCCTGGTTGCAATGACCATGTGCCATCACCGTTATCGGTACCTGCAGAAAGCGAGCTGCCTTCCGGCACATCTTCAATCAAAATAGCAAGGTTTTCTGAACCATCGGTATCAGTAAGCGCCGCATCAATATCAAGTGGTACAGGTGTGTCTTCAGTACCAATGATTTGGTAATCCGCGTCAGACACTGTGATTTCAATGTTATCGATGCCAAACGACTCATCACTTACACCTTGATTCAAGGTTGAACCGAAGCCTAACTCAAGTTGGCCGTCTTCAACGGGTACCGTTAGGTTGATTTGGTGTGCTTGGTCATTCCAACCACTGAAGCCCTCACCTTGCGATACGCCGTGAACCACTTCGCCGACTTCATTTCCTTCTGAATCGTAAAGCGTTGTTGTGCCATCTTGAGTACGGAACGCAGAATTATCTAATGTCGTTAGCTCTTCGCCGCCGACAAAGATTTGGAACGACTCACCATCCCAAGAATCAATTTCGTAGAAGTTGAACGAGATATTAACTTCGCTCACATCACTTGGAATGTCGTAAGTTTTACTGACGGCTTCATCACCGCCCGTTCCACCAATACGACCTAGCATGTCACCCGACTCGAAGCCTTGAGAGCTTTCTGTGCCTGTATTCCAACCGTTTGAGCCAGACTCGAAGTTGTCTGAAGCAATCACTAGGTCAGAAGCAATCGACAGCTCTGGCATATCAACCACAGATTGAACATCAATCGTCGCTTCTGCTGGTACTGTCGCGGTACCGTCATTCACGTCGAACGTCACATTCACATTGCCGTCGAAGTTTTCATTCGGTGCGAATGTGTAAGTGCCGTCGCCGTTATCAACCAAAGTACCGCTATCTGAAGCCACATTTTCAACCGATAGGTTATCACCATCAATGTCGCCCGCATTTTGCAGCAGTTGTTCTTCTGTGAAGGTAAAGCTGGTGTCTTCTTGAGTCACAAATTGTGGCTCACCGACTGTTGGCAGGTCATTAACTGGGTTAACCGTTAGGTCAGCCGTTGCTTGAAGCGTCGCATCGCCATCGGTAATGTCGAAGTTCAAATCAATGTCGCCATTGAAGTTAGCATCTGGCGTGATAGTGAAACTACCATCATCGTTTGCTGTAACTGTCGCATCACCACCAACGGTTAGGTTAGCCGCTGTTAAGTCATCGCCATCAACATCACTCGCTTGAGCAAGTAATTGCTCTTGGCTCAAGGTAATTGAGCCATCTTCGTCCACGCTGTACGCCAAGTCGCCCGATACCGGAGCATCGTTAACAGGCAGAACATCAATGCTTGCGTTGGTCGCTACGGTTGCGCCTTCTTCATCAGTAACGACAACATCAAGGCTTACGTCGCCATCGAAGTTAGCGTTAGGTGCGAAGCTGAATGTTCCGTCACCATTGTCGGTAAAGATACCGTCTGAACCTGTGTAGTTAACGCTATCAATCGCCACTTCACCTTCGATATCAGAAGCGTTTGCCAACAGTTGCTCTGAACTGATGGTGATAACTTCGTCCTCGTTGACTGAGTAGCTGGTTGAGCCTGCGATTGGTGGATCGTTCACCTCAAGTACAGTAATACCCGCGGTGGTCGCTTCAGTTGCGCCCTCTTCATCAGTTACGACAACATCAAGGCTAACTTCGCCGTTGAAGTTTTCGTTTGGTGAGAAGGTGTAAGTACCGTCACCGTTGTCTTCAAAGACACCGTCAGCGCCAGTGTAAGTCACGCTATCGACTGCCACATCACCTTCAATGTCAGAAGAGTTAGCAAGTAACTGTTCGTCGCTGATGGTAATTGAGTTGTCTTCATGAACGGTGTAAGACGTGCTACCTGCAACCGGTGGATCGTTCTCTGGTGTCACGCTGACATCAATGTTGGCTTGAACCGTATCCGTGCCATCTGACACATCAAAACTGAAGTTTAAATCACCATTGAAGTTCTCGTTTGGCGCAAAGCTGTAGCTTCCGTCGCCATTGTCAGTAAGAACACCGTCGGCACCTGTGTAAGTCACGCCTTCAACCGATAGGTCATCCCCATCGATATCGGTAGCACCTGTTAGCAAGTCTTCATCTGTGAAGTTCAAGATGCCGTCTTCGCCAATGCTGAACGTTTGATCTTGTGGTTGTGGAAGGTCATTAACTGGGTTAACGGTGAGGTCAGCCGTCGCAACAAGCGTATCTGTACCGTCGCTAATGTCGAACGTTAGGTCAATGTCACCATTGAAGTTCGCATCAGGGGTAATGGTAAAGCTGCCGTCATCGTTAGCAACAACCGTCGCGTCTCCATCAACAATCAAGTTAGAAGCAGTAAGGTCGTCGCCATCTACATCGCTTGCTTGAGAAAGAAGCTGCTCTTGGCTCAAGGTAATCGAACCGTCTTCCTCTACGCTGTATGCCAAGTCTCCTGATACTGGAACATCATTGATTGGTAGGACATCAACCGTAATATGAGTATCAACTTGAGCGCCGTCTTCATCTTGAATGGTCACATCCAATTGCACTTGGCCGTTGAAGTTTTCATTCGGAGCGAAACTACATGTACCGTCACCATTGATAGAGAAGATACCGTCTGGGCCATCGTAATTGATCTCAACAAGCTCAACATCACCTTCAATATCAGAAGCGTTCAGCAGAACTTGAGACTCATTGAAAGTCAGTACTGAATCTTCATCGATGGTGTATGACGTTGGGCCAGCAACTGGCGGATCGTTCACCTCAAGGACAGTTATACCCGCCGTTGTTGCTTCAGTCGCTCCATCCTCATCCGTCACGACAACATCTAGGCTAACTTCGCCATTGAAGTTCTCGTTTGGAGAGAAGGTATATGTGCCGTCACCGTTGATTTCCAGAACACCGTCGCTACCACTGTAAGTCACGTTATCAATTGCGACTTCGCCTTCGATATCCGAAGAGTTCGCTAGCAATTGTTCGTTACTGATCGTAATAGAGTTGTCTTCATGAACCGTGTAAGACGTGCTACCCGCAACCGGTGGATCATTCTCTGGCGTCACGTTCACATCAATGTTAGCGGTTACCGTATCGGTACCATCTGATACATTGAACGAGAAGTTGACATCGCCATTGAAGTTTTCGTTTGGCGCGAAGCTGTATGTGCCATCGCCATTGTCGGTTAGGACACCATCTGCGCCAGTGTAAGTTACACCTTCAACACTTAGGTCGTCCCCTTCAATGTCCGTCGCACCTGTTAATAGGTCTTGGTCATTGAAGGTTAACACGCCATCTTCGCCGACTGTGAATGCCTGGTCTTGTGCTTCTGGACCATCGTTCACTGGTGAAACTGTTAGCTCTAGGTTGGTAGAGACAACATCATCACCATCAGACACATCAAACGTAAAGCTCACATCGCCATTGAAATCAGCATCTGGCGTTAATGTGTACGTACCATCACCGTTATCGGTAATCGTAACGCTCTCATCATCGGTTGCTAAATTCAGAGCCGTCAACTGATCGCCATCTAAATCACGCGCATTAGCCAATAAGTCTTCTTGCGTAATGATGATTGAACCATCTTCTTCAACCGTTGCAGAAACCGGAAGTGCTTCAGGTGCGTGCTCAATGTGCGCGCCTGTCGCGTTAATGTAGATGGTTTGAGATACCGTTTCAGAATCATCATTCGATAACTCTGTCGCAGTTGCGGTTACATGAACTTCAAGCTGCTCATTGAAGTCTTCTGGTAACTGGATTTGTAACGCATTTTCGATAGCCGTTGTTGGTAAGTTCACCGTACCATCAGGGCCAACCGTTACTTCACCGCTGTAGATTTGGCTGTTCACTTCACCGACATCGATTGTGAAGTTGAAGTCAGAATAGTCAGCATCACCGCCGCCATACAAATCTTCAAATCCGTAAACCAGCTCGCCGTCTTCATTAACCGTAGTACGAGTATGTTCGATACCATCTTGGTTTAGCTGAGAGCTTGAACCACCATGGAAGATCGCGTCACCATTTTGGCCTTGAATCACTGTCTCGGTTCCATCAGCAGCCACAAAGACAAGTTGAGGATCAACCGTATCCATGTTCGCAGGCGAACCATCCTCAGCACGGAACTCGTACTGACCGTCTTGCATCGCATCAAAGTCGTTGTGCTGATGTCCGTTTGGAATTAAGAACAGGTTAAAGCTTTCGCCTTCCTCGACTTGGAAGCTGAATTGATCTTGCCCTGGAACAAGGTCGCCGCCACCACCAACTTGTGATGCGTTTTCGTAAACAACTTCAACACCTGTGATGTTGCCGTCTTCGTCTACTTTGTAGTAACCCGCAGCGTTTTGGTAGCCAGCCGTCTCACCTTCAAACGTTACTGTGATTTCAGTGTCGTTGTAACTGGTGATACCGTTCTCTTGGTCATTCAG
This sequence comes from Vibrio sp. 10N.286.48.C11, assembly GCF_041469805.1. NCBI lineage: Bacteria > Pseudomonadati > Pseudomonadota > Gammaproteobacteria > Vibrionales > Vibrionaceae > Vibrio > Vibrio sp. 10N.286.48.C11. The sequence continues at coordinate 99,713 of NZ_JBFRLK010000016.1, forward strand.
AACGCCTTCGTTATCGTATTGAATAACCGAACCTTCTGGCACACCATCTACTGTAACAGTGAGTGTTTCAGACAAGTCTTGGTCGACAAGTGCCGCAGCAATGTTCAGTTCAACAATACCGCCTGGCTCAACCAAAATCGCCTGGTCGTCGACGTTAACACCATCACCATCCGTGATAACTAAGTCAGGCGCATCCGCAACTGCTTCAATGTGAACATTAATGTCTTGTTCAACTTCATCCGTACCGTCTGTTACAGTAAAGCTGAACTGCAGATCACCACTGAAGTGCTCTTCAGGAACGAAGCTGAACGTGCCATCGCCGTTGTCGGTTACTGTGCCTTCATCACCAGAGTAATTGATGCTGGTAACGCTTAGGTCGTCGCCATCAATATCAATTGCAGCACTCAATAGATCTTCTTGAGTGAACAGGATGCTGCCATCCTCTTCGATGTGGTACATTCCTGGAGCAACAATTGGAATGTCATTCACCGGATTAACGGTCAATGTCATATCATTAGACGTGCTCAGCTCACCGTCGCTCACCTCATAAGTGAATGCAATATCGCCATTGAAGTTCTCTGAAGGTGTCACTGTGTACGTGCCATCACCATTGTCTACAATGCTGGCATTTGGATCGTTAGTTTCAAGCGCGCTTGCAAACAACTCATCGCCATCTTGGTCGCTCGCGTTCTCCAACAACATTTCTTGTGTAACGAGGATTGAACCATCTTCGTCGACATCTGCCACCATTGGCGTCGCTTCTGGCGCATCGTTGACGAACTCAACTTTTAGGTCGATGTTTGCGGCAACCACATCAGTGCCATCGCTCACATCAAACGCTAAGTCAACGTTACCGAAGAAGCCCTGCTCTGGTGTTAATGTGTATGTTCCATCGCCATTGTCTGTGACTTCTACCGTGTCGCTTGCACTCGTCACATTCACAACTGACAGTTCGTCGCCTTCAATGTCTGTCGCTTGTGCTAATAGTTCAGCTTCGGTAATGGTAATCGCTTGACCGTCTTCCGTAGTGAAAGACATGTCAGGCACGTCTGGAGCATCGTTGATAGGGTTTACGGTTAGGTTGAGGTCAGCCGCAACAGTTTCGATCGCGTCAGTGACATCATAAGTAAACTCAATCTCACCAAAGAAATCTGCACTTGGTGTAATAGTGAAGCTACCGTCTGGGTTTTCTACAACAACCGCATTTGGATCGTTGGTCGCTAAGTTAACGGCTTCAAGGTTGTCGCCATCGACATCCGTCGCATTCGCTAACAGATCCTCTTGAGTAATAGTGATTGAACCATCTTCATCAACAGCGGCTTCAATTGGACCACCAACCTCTGGGCCTTCATTGACAATTTCAACGTCAACTCTTGCTGTACTTGGTGCGCTTGCTTGGCCATCACTGATATCGAAAGTCAGATTCACTTCACCGTAGAAGTCTTCTGCAGGTTCGAAGGTAAAGGTATTATCACCGTTATCCGTTAACGTACCTTGCGTTTGGTCTGCAAGTAATAGGTTTTCGACATGAAGAATGTCGCCATCAACATCGGTAGCACCAGACAATAGGTCTTTCGCTTCGATGATCATGGAGCCGTTTTCAAGCATTTGGGTGTGCAATGGTTCACCCGGAACCGGCACATCATTGACTGGTACGACCGTTAGGTCTAGATGCGTTGCAACTTCATCAGTTCCATCAAACACCTTGTAGTCGATGTCGATTTCACCATTGAAGTTTTCATTCGGCATGAAGGTAAACGTACCATCGCCGTTATCAACTAGCTCACCGTTATCACCACCGTAAGTGATGTCAGAAATAGACAGCGTATCGCCTTCCACATCTGTGGTGTTCGCTAGCAAGTCATCTGCACTGAACGTGATACCTTCATCTTCATCTGTCGATAGAACAATCGGGCCAGAAACGATTGGCGCATCATTTACTGATTCGAAATTGATATTGATGATATTGCTGTCTGTCAGCTCACCATCGGTAACTTGGTAACCAAGTTCGATTTCACCATGGAAGTTTTCATCCGGTGTTACCGTCCAAGTGCCATCACCATTATCGGTGAGTGTTGCATGCTCTGAGTTTTCACCCACTAGCTCTAGATTTTCAATATCAAGGTCGTCGCCATCAATATCAGATGCTTGCGCCAGTAGTTGCTCTTCGGTAATCACAACCGAAGCAAACTGGGCAGAACCATCGGTATCGACAGTAATATTCGGAAGATCAGCCGTTAACTCGATTTCGTTGTCACCCGCATGGATATTCAACTCAACCGTTTCAGTAATCTCTGAACCATCTACACCAATCGATGTAAACACCGCTTCATCATGACAAGTTTGTGACACTGTCATGTTTTGAACGACGTAAGTACCATTACCTTGCACGGTACCAAGCTCAAAGTAGGACACTGGTTGATCAACCGTTAGCGTGTAATCTGTCTCGAAAGTACCACGGTCTTCTTTGTGGTAAGTCATCGAGTCAATTAGGTCGCCATCCTCATTGAACGCTTTGATTTCTACTTCTGTAAAGTGACGAGACTCTTCCATGAACCAGCCACCCAAACCATCTAGGTGGAAACTGATTTCATTGATGTCTTGACCTTCAACTGAAACCGTCAGTTTCTCATCACCACTTAAGCCTTGGCGGTCAGTATCACCGATACCATGACCAATGTGGGTGTTGCCATTCCAGGCACCAAGAGGGTCATCGTTACTTTGAACAGTTACCGTTAAGTCACCATCTGAGAACTCACGCGTATAAGGGTCAACTTCTGTACCCCAATCATCCACACTCGCGTTATCGTCAAACGTACCGATTTGTGTGGTGTGTGTACCTTCAGCAAGAGCATCTTCACTTGGAACAAAGCGCACTTCGGTATCTGCAGGAACTTCTTGTCCTACTTCCAGTACCACCCATTCGTCATTCACATTTGCTTCAATGATGCCGTTTTCTGGCGCTTGGTCTAAACGTAGTGCTGGTTCTTCACGAAGTGTCACACCAACTGTTTGGTCTTCTTGCGCTTGGATGAAGATTTCATCGCCCGCTTCTGGCGCATCGTTGACAGGGTTAACCGTCAAGTCGAGTGTCGTCAGAACTTCATTCTCACCATCACTGATGCTGTATGTGAAGTCCAACTCGCCATTGAAGTTTTCTGTGTGCGTAATAGTGAATGAACCATCGTCATTAGTAACAATTGTCGCATCTGGATCGTTGGTTTGTAGGTTAGATGCCGTTAACTCATCACCTTCAACATCGGTCGCATTAGCGAGTAACTGCTCTTGAGTAATGGTGATTGAATTATCTTCATCGACTTCAGCCTGAATGCCCGAAGTTTCAGGTCCGTCATTCACAGCGATAACATCGATGCCAGCGGTTGTGGTTGCGGTTGCACCGTCTTCGTCAACGACAACAACGTCTAGTGAAATATCACCATCGAAGTTTTCATTTGGCGTAAAGGTGTAAGTACCATTGCCATTATCAACAAAAGAGCCGTCATCACCGGAGTACGATACTCCAGACAGTGAAACATCACCTTCTACATCGGAAGAGTTTGCCAATAATTGCTCATCACTGATCGTGATTTGGCCATCTTCTTGAACTGTGTAAGATGTCGAGCCCGCTACCGGTGGATCATTCTCAGGCGTTACGCTGACATCAATAACAGCTGATGTTGAATCAGTACCGTCAGAGACATCGAATGAGAATTGAACATCACCATTGAAGTTCTCGTTTGGAGCAAAGCTATATGTGCCGTCGCCATTATCGCTAAGAACACCATCTGCACCTGTGTAGAGTACGTTTTCAATCGACAGTTCATCACCATCAATATCCGACGCACCTGCAAGCAGGTCAGCATCGGTGAAGAGTAACGTACCGTCTTCTTCAATCGTGAACTGTTGATCTTGCGCTTGTGGCAAGTCATTAACCGGATTCACGGTAATGTCTAGGCCAACTTGAACTGAACCACCATCGTTATCGATGATATCGAAGTTCAGATCTAGGTCACCGTTGTAATCTGCGTTCGGTGTGATGGTGTAGCTGCCATCATCATTGTGTTGGATGGTCGCATTTTCATCAGTAGATAGGTTGATAGCTTCTAAGTTGTCGCTATCGATATCACCTGCTCTTGCTAGCAATTGCTCTTGGCTTAGCGTGATGGAGCTATCTTCATTGATGGTGTAAGCCAAATCGCCCGATACTGGCGCATCATTGATTGGCAATACATCAACGTTAATGTGTGTTTCAACCGTTGCGCCATCTTCATCTTGAATGGTCACACCCAGTTGAACCTGACCATTGAAGTTTTCGTTGGGTGCAAAGCTGCATGTACCATCACCATTTACAGTGAAGATACCGTCAGAGCCATCGTAGTTAATGCCAACAAGTTCTACATCTCCTTCGACATCCGAAGCATTCACAAGAATCTGAGATTCACTGAACGTCAGAACCGAATCTTCGTCAATGGTGTATGACGTTGGACCCGCAACTGGTGGATCGTTCACTTCAAGAACGGTAATACCTGCTGTGGTTTCATCAATTGCACCTTCTTCATCTGCAACAATCACATCAAGGCTGATATCACCGCTGAAGTTTTCATTAGGAAGGAAGGTATAGCTGCCATCGCCGTTATCTTGGAACACACCATCAGTGCCACTGTAAGTCACAGTATCAACCGACACCGCACCTTCAATATCCGAAGAGTTAGCTAGCAACTGTTCATCAGAAATTGTGATGGCATTGTCTTCATTGACCATGTATGAGGTTGAACCCGCAACTGGCGGATCGTTCTCAGGAGTCACACTCACATCAATGTTAGCGCTAACGGTTTCTGTGCCATCAGACACATCGAAACTGAAGTTCACATCGCCATTGAAGTTTTCATTTGGCGCAAAGGTATAAGTACCATCACCGTGGTCGGTCAGTACGCCATCACCACCTGTATAGCTAATACCTTCAACGGTTAAGTCGTCGCCATCAATATCGGTGGCACCGGTAAGTAAGTCGGCGTCTGTAAATTGAAGCGTACCGTCTTCTGCGATGCTGAATTGTTGGTCTTGAGGAACCGGCAAGTCATTAACTGGGTTAACAGTAAGATCGGCGGTTGCTTGAACCGTGTCAGTACCGTCAGTGATGTTGAATTGAATATCAATGTCACCGTTGAAGTTTTCATCTGGCGTAATCGTGAAACTGCCGTCATCGTTAGCTACAACCGTCGCATCACCACCAACTGTTAAGTCGCTCGCGGTTAGGTCTTCGCCTTCAACATCGGACGCTTGAGACAACAGCTGAACTTGGCTCAATGTGATTGAACCATCTTCGTTAACGTTGTAAGCCAAATCACCGGATACTGGCGCATCATTGATTGGCAATACGTCAACATTGATGACGGTTTCAACCTCTGCACCGTCTTCATCACGAATGGTGACATCAAGCTGAACTTGGCCATTAAAGTTCTCATTCGGTGCGAAGCTACAAGTGCCATCACCATTTACTGAGAAGATACCCTCAGGGCCATCGTAGCTAATACCAACTAGCTCAACATCCCCTTCCACATCCGAAGCGTTAAGTAGTACCTGTGATTCACTGAATGTTAGAACTGAATCTTCATTAATCGTATACGACGTTGGACCAGCTACAGGTGGATCGTTCACTTCAAGAACATTGATACCCGCAGTCGTCGCGTCGGTCGCACCATCTTCATCAGCAACAACCACATCCAGTGCAATTTCACCGCTGAAGTTCTCATTTGGCGAGAAGGTGTAAGTGCCGTTACCATTGATTTCGAGGACACCGTCGCTACCAGAGTAAGTCACGCTGTCTATCGATACATCACCTTCAATATCTGAAGATGTTGCCAATAGTTGTGCATCAGAAATGGTAATCGAATTATCTTCATTCACCGTGTAGGACGTTGAGCCCGCAACAGGCGGATCGTTCTCAGGAGTCACGCTAACATCAATGTTTGCAGACACGGTATCGGTACCGTCTGACACATCGAAGCTAAAGCTCACATCACCATTGAAGTTTTCGTTTGGAGCAAAGCTATATGATCCCTCACCCAAGTCAGTCAGTACGCCATCAGTGCCTTCATAAGTGATGCCCTCAACCGTCAGGTTATCACCTTCAACGTCTGTCGCGCCTGTAAGCAGATCCGTGTCTGTGAACTGTAAAGTACCGTCTTCTGCAATACTGAACTGTTGATCTTGAGGTACTGGTAGGTCGTTTACTGGGTTAACCGTTAGGTCAGCCGATGCTTGAACGGTATTGGTGCCATCAGAGATATCGAAACTGATATCGATGTCACCGTTGAAGTTCTCATCTGGCGTGATGGTGAAGCTGCCGTCATCATTAGCTACAACCGTCGCATCTCCACCAACCGTAAGGTCGCTAGCCGTAAGGTCATCGCCTTCCACATCTGATGCTTGAGAAAGCA
>NZ_JBFRLK010000017.1:0-628 GCF_041469805.1 Vibrio sp. 10N.286.48.C11
TACACCTGCATCAGTCGTAGAGCCAAGCAAGTTGAGGTCTCATTTAAGACTAAAGCGAGAGGAGCGATACAACACCTAGCCATTGATGCAACTGGCCTTAAGGTTTATGGCGAAGGTGAATGGAAAGTCAAAAAACACGGGACGGATGGCAAGCGGAGAGTCTGGCGAAAGCTGCATATTGCAGTTGATACAAGCACTCATGAGATCATTGCCGCCGAGCTAAGTTTATCAACGGTTACAGATGGTGAAGTACTCCCGAACCTACTGAAACAAACACGTCGAAGCATCCTTGAGGTGTCTGGTGATGGCGCTTACGACACGAGAGCGTGTCGCGCTGCTATTAAGATGAAGCGAGCCGTTGCGCTTATTCCCCCAAGAGAAGGGGCAGCCTTCTGGGAGCGTGGTCATCCTCGAAATCTCGCCGTGGGTTGCCAGAAATTATACGGCTCAAATAAGTATTGGAAAGAGCGGTATGGATACCACAAACGTTCATTGTCAGAAACAGCGATGTATCGAGTTAAACAGTTGCTAGGAGGACGATTGAGCTTAAGAAATTACAATGCCCAGGTGGGTGAAACTTACGCGATGATAAAAGCGTTGAACAAGCTTACTGGGTTAGGTATGCCTG
>NZ_JBFRLK010000018.1:0-71336 GCF_041469805.1 Vibrio sp. 10N.286.48.C11
TACACCTGCATCAGTCGTAGGGCCAAGCAAGTTGAGGTCTCATTTAAGACTAAAACGAGAGGAGCGATACAACACCTAGCCATTGATGCAACTGGCCTTAAGGTTTATGGCGAAGGTGAATGGAAAGTCAAAAAACACGGTACGGATGGCAAGCGTAGAGTCTGGCGAAAGCTTCATATTGCCGTCGATACCAACACTCATGAGATCATTGCCGCCGAGCTAAGTTTATCGACGGTTACAGATGGCGAAGTACTCCCGAACTTACTGAAACAAACACGCCGAAGTATCCTTGAGGTGTCTGGTGATGGCGCTTACGACACGAGAGCGTGTCACGCTGCTATTAAGATGAAGGGAGCCATTGCGCTTATTCCCCCAAGAGAAGGGGCAGCCTTCTGGGAGCGTGGTCACCCTCGAAATCTCGCCGTGGGTTGCCAGAAATTATACGGCTCAAATAGGTATTGGAAAGAGCGGTATGGATACCACAAACGTTCATTGTCAGAAACAGCGATGTATCGAGTTAAACAGTTGCTAGGAGGACGATTGAGCTTAAGAAATTACAATGCACAGGTGGGTGAAACTTACGCGATGATAAAAGCGTTGAACAAGCTTACTGGGTTAGGTATGCCTGAAACTTGTCGTATTGATTAAGAAATACGCGAAACGGGGTTGTTCTATCTTTAAATTTAATTACGCAACAAAGCCAACTTTACCTGCAAGCCAATTAGATACTTTCTTTTTTAATAGCACAGAAACACTTCACGTATAACAAAAGTTGGGAATACTTGGCTTATTGAATATTAGATTTTGTCGGCTTCTTAATAAACCGAACAATAAATAATCATTCAGAACAAAAACACCAAAAAGCGTTCATAAAAAAAGCAGTCAGTTAATAAGGGTATTTACAAGCGAAAGCCACCCTTATATTATACGCGCCATTGGAGGGATGGCTGAGTGGTCGAAAGCACCGGTCTTGAAAACCGGCAACCGTTAATAGCGGTTCTAGGGTTCAAATCCCTATCCCTCCACCACTTTAAAGAAAGCCGCTGAGAAATCAGCGGCTTTTTTGTATCTGGCGTTTGCGTAAAGAACTTACGTATTTTCCACTACGCCACCTTTCGGCTCACTTCAAAACGCCCAATCAATTGGTCTAAACGGCTCAATGCATTGCCCATCAAGGACACTCGACGTGCGAGTTGCTTAGTAGACAGTTGTAAGTCAGATATTGAACGTTGGGCTTTATCTGCCGTTTGTCCATTTTTCTGACTGTTTTCATCTAAGTTAGACATCGTGGTAAAGAGGTCACTCACCGCTGATTGAATTTGCTCACTGCGAGCATTTGAGTCGACTGTTAAGTTTCCTTTACTCACATTCTCGACACCTCGCTCCATGGACTCAACAGCACTGCGAGACTTACTATGCAGCTCTTTCATTAGGTCACTAATATGGTTAGCAGCTTGTGAAGTTCGGTCAGCCAGAGTTCTTACTTCAGAAGCGACGACAGAGAACCCTCTCCCGTGTTCACCTGCTCTTGCCGACTCAATGGCCGCATTCAAGGCCAAAAGGTTAGTCTGCGCGGTAATGTCAGTAATGATATCTATAATGTCAGACACCTTAGTCATTTCATTATTCACCTCATTCACGCTATGCGCCGAGCTTTCTACGATATTGCGAACAATCTCCATGCCTTCGACGGACTGATTGTACTCCTTCTCTGCGCTCAGGACGGCTTGTTTCATCACCGTGTCCATTTGCGTTGCTGAGACACTCGCATGAGTAATTTCGCTCTGTTGATACTGACTCAACTGAAGCATATTGCTTAACGCTTGTGATGCATCATCACTGGTTTGCTTCATCACGACACTGCGACGAAACATCGATTCCGAAACCTCTCTAACTTCGTGACTCGCATGGATCAACTCACTCACCGTGTTATCTAAATTGTCGATAAAACTGTTAGTCCAGCGCCCTAAGTTGCCAAGTTCATTATGACTGAATGTGGTGGGATCAAGTCTCCGACTTAAGTTGCCATCACCTTCAGCTAAGGTCTGCATTACCCCGGTCATTTCATGAATCTTCTTCGCTAGTGGTTTGGCGCTAACTAAACGGAATAAGCCCAATGAAAGCAACGCGCAAGCGAACATAATGCCACTCTGCATAAAAGGTGTGAGTGTATAAAGGTTGGCAAACAGTAATGGAACAAATAGAGGCAGTAGCATGCAGCTAATAAAGTGCTTAGATAAGGTATAACTTAGACTTCGGTCTCTGTAGACCTCTTCTAAATCGGACTCACACATCATGCCAAAGGTATCTGGTGAACCATCCAATTGAAAAGTGATACCTTTGCCAATAACGGGTATGTGGCGATAGTCAGAATACCCCGGATAACCAATAAACAAGTTATTGCCATTTTTAATGGTTTCTCTTACGCCTGGGTGAAGCTGATTAGTGGCTGGGTCTGTAAAACGAATCTCAAATTCGGTGTGGTGCTGGATCTTAACCGTTCCCCAATCAGTATGAATCCCTTGCTTTAAGTTCTCGCCGTGTGAAAAGGTATTATCTTCAAAGCGAGAACGAGAGAGCGCAACACCCGGCTGAGTATGAGGATCATGAATGGAGTCGACCATAAAGATATAGTTATCACCCGACTCGCTATAAATATGCCCCGCTTCTCTTTGAATAATGTCACCAATAACATCATTTGGAACACGACCACATAGGAATTGCGGCGCCCCTTCATCCCGAGAAAAGGGGACATAAAACATCAGCGTTACTTGGTCATGAAACGATGAACTCGAAGCCCCTACGTTCAACGTGCGTGGATCCATATACGGCCCATGAAGATAACGCTTTGAAGCCCCTTCAACTAAAGCCTTCTTGTCTCCAAGAGTAACCCCTATATGTTCATGATAACTCGATGCTTGTGCGATCCCCTTGGCATCGACGATCGCCAACTCAGAAAAATCCGTACTGCGTTTAAGAAGGCTAGCTAACGTCCCCTGAGCTTGTTCTTCCGTTCGACTTGCTAAATAAACCGCAGAGTCTTCTAAAAAATCCCATTGATTCTTGACCCAATTATGCAGAAGTTGAACTCGCGTGTGAGCAATACTTTCAAAAGCTTGTTCAAGCTCTTCCGTCCTACTTCTATTGAGGAAACAAGCTCTGCGCATAGCCAGTTTTCCTGTTGCGCCAAACCAATTAAGCCAACTACGTTCCTTGTCCGTCAGGTTCATTTTTATCCCTTGTGTTTTTATAGACACATGGGTAAAGCAATTTACAGACCACAATTAATCACACAAATACGTAACTAATTAATAAAAAAGAACTTTAAATGATCCATAATGGTGCAGCTGTGTCTTTTATGGTGCAATATGCGCTTATTTCACACCATCATTTCAATGAGCTATCAGGCGCCAATTTGAGAGGCTAACTGTAAACATGATAAGCCGCTTTTAACAGTTGCATGTGAATCGGCACCAGATCTTGGTGTTGAGTGCGGTATCCGCCACCGACTACGCTGGCCATCGGAATAGACTCTGATCTCGCTAATTCAATCATGAAACAGTCGCGTTCAAATATCCCTTGTGTCGAGACATTCAAATAACCCAGTTCATCGTCTTGATGGATATCGATCCCCGCATCATAAATAATCAGATCAGGTTGATGGTGAGCAATCGCTAACTTAGTGACTTGTTCAAAACAACGTAAGAACTCTGCATCTTCTGTTTCACGACTTAACGGCACATCTAAATCGGATAATGGCTTTCGTGCAGGAAAGTTTTTGTCGCAGTGGAACGACAGAGTAATGATGCCGTCGTTCTCTTGGCAAAGAGTTGCTGTGCCATCACCATGATGAACGTCGCTATCAACGATCAGCACTTTATCGATATGTTCAAAGGTCAGCGCGTGTTTTGCCGCTAAGACCAAATCGTTCAACAAACAAAAACCACTGCCAAAATCATGATGCGCGTGATGATAACCACCACTCAAATGAATCGCTAAACCACTCTCTATTGCCATTTCAGCGGCCAAGCAGGTTCCACCACTTGAGTAGAGTGTTCTTTCGATAAGTTGCTCACTCCAAGGGAAACCGATGCGTCTCATCTTTGCTGCAGGCAAATTACCAGATACAAGCAAATCGACATATTCACTATCGTGTACCTGCTTTACTTGTTCTATCGAAACAGGCATTGGCTGGAACATTTCGAATGCATTACCCCATTGTGGATCGCTATCCATTAGCGCCTCAACAGCACTATGCAACAACTGATATTTGTTGATTGGATAACGATGACCTTCTGGTAAAGGTAACTGCGAATAGATTGGGTGGTAAATTAAAGGAATCATAATCAGGCTAATTGCGTATCTTTCTCAAAATCATAACAGTCTCAGACTTGGCGACAACCCTAATTAAGGATAATGATTATCGTTACTATCAATTGAAGAAAAGAGATAACAATGAAAAACGTAATACTCATCTTTGGGGTGATCTGCGGCTCAGCGGCAGCAGTAATGATTTTTGTAGGAATGCTAATGGCCAGTTGGTGGAGCGTTGATTTTCTCGTGTTAAGCCATCAAACTTAACTAATTGAACTGAAAAGGAATCACCATGAGCGTTATTTTTATTACTGGAGCGAACCGCGGCATTGGCTTAAGCCTGACTCGACAATACTTGGAAAGTAATCACAAGGTGTACGCGACTTATCGTGATGACAATTCAGCAAAAGAACTGCTCTCACTCGCAGACCACAACACCAACCTTACCTGTATTCAATTAGAGATAACCGATTACCAAGCAGTAAGCCAACTCCCTTCGCAAATAGAGTCGATTGATATCTTGATCAACAACGCTGGCTACTATGGCCCTAAAGGCTACGGGCTGGGTAATACCGATGTTGAAGAGTGGCGTCGTGTATTCGAAGTCAACACGATTGCTCCACTGAAGCTTGTCGAAACATTATTGCCTCTACTAGCAGGCAGCAATATCAAAAAGGTCGCTTGTTTATCCTCTAGAGTCGGCAGTATGACTGAGAACACCTCAGGCGGCGGTTATATCTATCGCTCCTCTAAAGCCGCTCTAAACTCCGTGGTGAAGAGCCTAAGCAACGACTTAACCGATGATGGCTTTACGGTGTTAGCACTGCATCCAGGTTGGGTGCAGACTGAAATGGGTGGCCCTAATGCTCTGATCGACACCGACACTTCAGCTTCCGGCCTGATTGAAGTCATCGAGTCAGCGAATACCGAAGTGAGTGGTCACTTCTTCAATTTCGATGGCAGCGAAATTGACTGGTAATCCACAGATGAATGCAGGGCATCTCTCAAACCTAGTTAAGCACTCAACGCTGTTTTGTCTAACAGTGATGCTAGCTGGCTGTTTCAGTGATGGCCCCGGCGACTTGTTCGACGACTATCAAACAAAGATAGCCAGAGTACAAGATGCTGACGAGATAATAGAGGAATGGGAATTTGAAAGCCTACCGAGAAAACGAGAACTGCTGCTTGACGTGCCCTCACTCTCTATCGGCCTCATCGACAGCTACCAGCTTCGTCAGTGTGGATTGTTCAATCTGATTGCAGAAAGAAATTCGGTTCTGGGCAAGGTCGCGGATGAGTTTCGTAATTACGATTATCAAGTCGCGCTACTTGAAGGCGTGGGCAAATGTTTATCCAGTAATGAATTAGACCCAGAGATCGTAGAATTACTAAGAGAAATTGAGCAACAGAAACTCGCACAGTTTCCACTGCATCAATGGAATCTCATCTATGCCAGCGATGCTATGCAGTCGCAAATGCGTGGTAGCCAGTGGTTGCGTGCTGATATCGGAGAACAAGTTCGACAAACAGGTGACGCACTAGAGCATATCAATCTAGCGTTAAACACACCGCTCGCTTCCGGTAAAACCACCGCAGTTCAAGAAAGATTAGAGAAGAGTTCGACGCTTGGGGATTTGTACTACTCGCTCGCTCGGGCGTCAGTTGAGCTTGATACCATCACCAAACAGCTGACAACTTTTGATGACAAGATCATCTGTGGTAAACAACGAGACACCACTAAGTTTCGCTATCTCAACAATGTGTTCGAACAACAGTATATTGACAAGGTTCAGCCTTACATGGCGCAACTGGATGGCTACTATCAGCACATAGCCCCGCAACTAGGAATGTTTGACGCGCAACCTGAACTGCACAGTTATTACTTTCCCATCCAAGATGCACATCAAGCCTTTCGATCATCCACTCGTCGCCATGTTGACTATTGGCAGCAACTGTTTAAACGTTGTGGCCGTAAAGTCGGTCGCTAATCCTAACCTCAATAAGTCTTAGCTTTTAGTGCTCTTTTTAGCGGAAGTACCTTTCTTAGCATACGTACCTGTCTTGGCGTAAGACTTCTTCGCCCCACCGCCTTTACGGCGTTTGAAGGCAGGTCTCTCGACTTTAGGAAGGTGGCGGAGTGATTCAGGAACTTCTCCCGTTTTTACTTTACCCATTAAACCATCAATCTTGCTTTCTAACGCTTGCATGAAAGGCTGATACGCTTGATTTCGTTCTGCCATGCCTTGCAGCTGGTGCTCCCAATGTGCCGTCATGTCTGGGAAGGTAGAATCCTCAGGTAAGGCATGAATCAAGCCTCTGCCCGCAGGGCTACTGTGAATACTCTTACCTTGGCGCGTTAGCAGCTGCCTTTTGAATAGAGTATCTAGAATACCCGCACGGGTTGCTTCTGTGCCAAGGCCATCGGTTTCTTTCAAAATGCCTTTGAGATCTTTGTTCGCAACAAAACGCGCGATACCTGTCATCGCTTGAAGCAATGTCGCTTCCGTGAAGTGTTTTGGTGGCTCAGTTTTCTTATCACCAATCACGCCTTCACGGCACGTCAACACCGTACCTTTATCCAATGGAGGAACCGTATCCGTGCCATCCCCTTTTTCTTCGGTATCCGTTTTACCCATCAACACCTTCCAACCCGGGTTGATAAGCTGACGCCCTTTTGCGATGAACACGCCACCAGCGATATCAAAGACCAGCTTAGCATCAGCAAAAACCGCAGGTGGGTAAAACTGCATTAGATACTGACGAGCGATTTGCTGATAGATTTTCATCTCGTTGGCAGACAGGCCGTTCACCGATGACTTCTTCGGAGTAGGAATAATCGCGTGGTGAGCATCGACCTTACTGTCGTTCCATGCTTTTGATTTAAGAGAAAGGTCCGCACCTTGAGCGCCACTTTGCAGCTCTTTGGCATTGTTAGCGATAGCGTCTACGATCGACTCTCGCTGTGAGTAGTGCTCTTTAGGCAAATAGCGGCTATCAGAACGTGGGTAAGTGATGAGTTTGTGTTTCTCGTACAATGACTGACACGTGTCTAACACCTGCTGAGCACTCATACCAAAACGCTTAGACGCATCAATCTGCAAAGCTGACAGCGAGTAAGGCAGTGGCGCAGCTTGTTTACTTTGCTTTTGCTCTGATTCCGTCACCGTCGCGGGTTGATTCGCAATTCGGTTAGCCACATTCTCAACCAGCTTTCGATTGAGCACGCGCCCTTCTTCATCTTGCCATGGTTTACATGCTTCGCTTGGCTTCCAACGTGCGCGAATATCAAAGCTCTGGCCGTTATTTTGATAAGGGATCAAAGCGTGCAGCGTGAAGTAATCTTTGGGAATGAAATTTTCGATCTCTTCATCGCGCCTTACGACCAAACCAAGTACAGGCGTTTGTACCCGTCCGACCGACAACACACCTTGGTAGCCGGCCTTTTGACCGAGTAAGGTATAAGCACGAGTCATGTTCATGCCATACAGCCAATCGGCTCTAGAGCGCGCTAATGCGGAAATAGAAAGCGGAATAAAGTCACGGTTGCTGCGCATTTGAGAAAGTGCACGTTTTACGGCAGGTAAGTTCAAGTCGCTGATCAGTAGCCTGTCCATCGACTCTTTCTTAGCCTTAGAGACTTTGCAGTAATCAATCACTTCATCAACCAGCAACTGCCCTTCTCTATCCGGGTCTCCGGCGTGAACAATTTGAGTGGCGTCCTTCAATAGCTTTCGGATCACCGTGAGCTGTTTGCTTGAAGTCTTACGCGGTCTTAGCTGCCATTGCTCCGGCACGATAGGAAGATCGGCTAAATTCCACTTCTTATAACGGTCGTCATAAGCATCCGGCTCAACCTGCTCCAATAAGTGTCCAATACACCAAGTCACCACATCCCCATTGCCACATTTGATAAACCCTTGGTCTTTCTTTTGTGGATTAGGTAGTGCAGCGGCGATCGCGCGGCCGAGGCTTGGTTTTTCAGCAATAATAAGGCGAGACATGTTTTTCCAGATGCTACAAACAATTAGAGCCACATTATCTAATGTGGCTCTAATAAATCAAGAAAAACTGGTTGTTTATACAGTTAGCATTCCACTATTCAAGCTTCTGCTTTCTTTATAAGAACTCAACAAACTTAGAGAAGTCGCGCTCTGGCACTTTCATTGGTGTACAGCCAGGAGTGCCTAGGTATAGGAAACCAACAATTTCATCGTCGCCTTCTAGGCCAAATGCTTGGTGTACTTCTGGGTGGAACATCCATTTACCTGAGCGCCAAAAGCCTTGGAAACCTTGTGCGACTGCAGCCATTTGCATCGCCTGTACAGCACACCCCGCAGACAGATGTTGTTCGATAGCAGGCACTTTCTCGTGCTCGGTGACTTTTGCAATCACGGTGATCACCATTGGAGCTCGGAACGGCGCTTTTTTTACTTTCTCGATAACCGCTTCTTCGCTGTCATCCGCTTCAGCGGCGCGCACCAAGATGTCTGAAAGCTTTTGTAGGCCTGAACCTTGCGCGATAACAAAGCGCCATGGTGTTAGTGCACCGTGGTCTGGAGCACGCAGCCCTGCTTTGATGATGTTTTCTAACGCCACACCTTCAGGTGCCGGATCAGAGAGTTTTGCGATTGAGCGTCTGTTGAGCAATAGATCCAAAGCATCCATTTGAAGTCCTTACTATTTCTTTATTATTTGTATACTTGAACTTTAGCACAGAATACAAACGATAATAAATCTCAACGGCTGTCCATTTAGGCTAGATTAGAAACAATAAAGGCTCCTAAATCTATGACTTAGGAGCCTTGTTCAAAATCTAACTCAGCAAATTAAGTAACAATATCTACTGATAAGATTACAGTTTGATAGCTGATTCTATAACTTAATCGCTAGCTCAACACCTTGACGAATTGCGCGTACTGCATCCAATTCACCCGCGTAATCGGCGCCGCCTATCACATGCAGTTTGCCACCAAACTCTTGCCACATGTCTTCGAATGGACGAACTGACACCTGACCTGCACATACGATAACCGAGTCAGCATCCAGCACCTGCTCTTTCTTACCAACGCTGATATGCAGACCTTGGTCATCAATCTTGTTGTAGCTCACGCCACCCAGTAGATTAACACCGCGTTTTTCTAGTGTGCGTTTGTGAATCCAGCCTGTAGTTTTGCCCGGACCTTTACCAACACGACCCGCTTTACGCTGCATCACCCACACCGTTTTATCGCTGAATGAATCAGGGTAAGGGTAAAGTCCGCCTGGGTGTTCCATATTCTTATCGATGCCCCACTCATGCAGCCAATCGTCTAGGCTGTGTGAAGTCGGTTCTGTCAGCATGGTTGCCACATCGACACCGATACCACCAGCACCAACAATCGCGACCTTTTCGCCTACTGGTGTCTTTTCGCGAATCAAGGTTTGGTAATCGACCACGTTTTCTTGGTCAATGCCCTCAATATCGAGCTTTCTTGGCTCTACGCCAGCAGCCATCACCACTTCATCGTACTTCAACAACATCTCAAACGTTGCTTCCGTATCCAGTTTCAGATTCACGCCGGATGCATCGATTTGGTTAGCAAAATAACGAATCGTTTCTCTGAACTCTTCTTTGCCCGGTATCTGCATTGCTAATCTAAACTGGCCGCCGATACGGTCATTTTTCTCAATCAAGTCAACCTTGTGTCCACGCTGGGCTAGTGTCGTCGCACAAGCTAAACCGGCTGGGCCTGCGCCAACAACCGCAATGGTCTTAGTCGCTTGCGCTGGCTGAACAACAATTTCAGTCTCGTAACAAGCGCGTGGGTTCACCAAACAGCTCGCACGTTTACCTTTAAACACGTTATCAAGGCAAGCTTGGTTACAACCGATACAGGTATTGATGAACTGAGCTTGGTCTTGAGCTGCTTTATTAACAAAATCCGGGTCTGCCAAGAATGGACGCGCCATAGACACCATATCAGCCTGCCCAGAGCTAAGAATACGTTCGGCCTCTTCTGGCGTATTAATTCGGTTACATGTCACCACTGGGATCGACACGTATGGTTTCACTTTTTCCGTCACCCAAGAGAATGCACCACGTGGTACTTGTGTCGCGATAGTCGGAACACGCGCTTCATGCCAACCGATGCCGGTATTGATAATAGTCACGCCTGCTTCTTCCAGCTTTTGAGCCAATAGAACAACATCTTCAAAGGTGCTGCCTTGCTCAACCAAATCCAGCATCGACAGTCGGAAAATAATAATGAAGTCGTCACCCACTGCTTCGCGAATCGATTTAACAATCTCCAGCGGGAAACGCATGCGCTTCTCATAAGAACCGCCCCATTCGTCGTAACGCATATTGGTACGTTTACAGATGAATTGGTTAATCAAGTAACCTTCAGATCCCATAATCTCAATGCCGTCGTAACCCGCGACTTGGGCGAGTTCGGCACTGTTGGCAAAGGCACCAATGGTCTTTTTAATCTGACGAGGGCTCATCTCACTTGGAGCGAACTTAGCGATAGGCGCTTTAATGCCAGACGCACTTTGCGCAAATGGGTGCATCGCATAACGACCTGCATGCAACAATTGAAGCGCAATTTTACCGCCGTGCTTGTGGACGGCTTCGGTAACAACTTGGTGCGCTTTAGCGTGCTTTACTTTACTGAATTCAGCACTGAATGGGGTTAATCTGCCACGTAAATTAGGAGAGAAACCACCAGTAACAATAAGGCCAACGCCTCCTTTTGCTCGCTCTTCATAAAACGCGGCGAGTTTGTGGAGACCTTCTTTATTTTCTTCTAAACCTGTATGCATTGATCCCATCAATACACGGTTACGTAACTGGGTAAATCCAAGATCGAGTGGTTCAAGTAAATGTGGGTACATGGCAGACATCACTTCTATTATTTTATCCTTGTGGTCTGACCACAGTATAGTTCAATTACCAAAAGTTCAAACAACCGTTTACATTTTTGTAACACCGATCATAATGCTGCACGTATTAATCGTTCAGAAGCCCTTAATTTGACTACACTTAATGAGAATATATATCGATTAACAATTCTTGGTGTAGTTTGAGCTTGGGAATTATCGTAGGATACTAAGCAGTTCATATTATTGAGATTAATGGTACTACGGCTTGTTAAAGCGACGTGATCTCACTGCGGAGACAGAATGAAAAAAATATTCAAATTTATAGGCATGTTCTTTAAAGGGATTTGGAAGCTCATTACGTTTGTACGTCTTGCGCTGGTTAACCTAGTCTTTTTACTCAGTATCGCCATCATCTACTTTGTGTACTTCCATTCAGATACGGCTCAACCGACGGTTCCTCAGGATTCGGCTTTAGTGCTTAATTTGTCTGGCCCTATTGTGGAACAAAGCCGCTATATCAATCCGATGGATTCGGTCACAGGTTCACTACTTGGCAAAGACCTTCCAAAAGAGAACATCCTGTTTGATATCGTTGAAACGATTCGCTACGCAAAAGACGATGACAAGGTTACTGGTATCGTTTTAGCTCTCAAAGAGCTGCCAGAAACCAACCTGACCAAGCTACGCTACATTGCTAAAGCATTGAATGAGTTCAAAGCAACAGGCAAACCGATTTATGCGGTGGGTGACTTTTACAACCAAAGCCAATACTACCTAGCCAGCTACGCAACTAAGGTCTTCCTATCACCAGATGGTGGGGTTCTTCTTAAAGGCTATAGCGCTTACTCGCTTTACTACAAAACGTTGTTAGAGAAACTAGACGTAAACACGCACGTGTTCCGTGTGGGCACTTATAAGTCAGCTATTGAGCCTTTCATTCGTGATGACATGTCAGACGCAGCGAAAGAGTCCGCTTCTCGTTGGTTAAGCCAACTATGGGGTGCGTACGTTGATGACGTCAGCAACAACCGTCAAATAGACGCTAAGACACTGAACCCAAGCATGGACACCTTCTTGAAAGAACTTGAGTCTGTGGACGGTGACATTGCAAAACTGGCCGAGAAACTTGGCTTAGTGGATGAGCTAGCGACACGCCAGCAAGTTCGACTAGAGCTTGCCGATGTTTTCGGCAGTGACGGCCAAGACAGCTACAACGCGTTTGGTTACTACGAATACCGTACAACCATGCTTCCAAACATGACTAGTGAATCACACGACGTTGCCGTGATTGTAGCGAGCGGCGCAATTATGGATGGCAAGCAACCACGTGGCACCGTTGGCGGCGATACCACAGCAGCCCTACTGCGCCAAGCACGTAACGACGATAAAGTGAAAGCGGTTGTACTTCGTGTCGATAGCCCAGGTGGCAGTGCCTTTGCTTCTGAAGTTATCCGTAATGAAATAGAAGCGATCAAGCAAGCGGGTAAACCGGTTGTTGTGTCGATGTCGAGCCTTGCTGCTTCGGGTGGTTACTGGATCTCGATGGGTGCGGATAAGATCCTAGCTCAGCCAACCACACTAACGGGTTCAATTGGTATCTTCAGTGTTATCACCACCTTCGAAAAAGGGTTGAACGATATTGGTGTTTACACGGATGGCGTTGGCACCTCACCTTTCTCAGGTCTTGGTATCACAACTGGGCTTAGCGATGGCGCGAAAGACGCGTTCCAAATGGGCATTGAAAACGGATACCGCCGATTCATCAGCCTAGTTGGAGAAAATCGCGGCCTAGAAGTCGATGCTGTCGACAAGATTGCTCAAGGTCGAGTTTGGACAGGTCAAGATGCGATTCAGAAAGGCTTAGTCGATGAGATTGGTGATTTCGATGATGCGGTTGCAGCTGCGGCTTCACTTGCAGAGCTTGAAAGCTACAACATCTACTGGGTAGAAGAGCCACTTTCGGCCACTGAACAATTTATTCAAGAATTTATGAACCAAGTTCAGATGTCGATAGGCCTAGATATTCAATCGATGATACCAAGCAGTTTACAGCCTGTTACTCAGCAGTTAGCTCAAGATAGCCAGCTGTTAGGCAACTTTAACGACCCACAAGGCCGATACGCTTTCTGCTTAAATTGCCAAGTTCAATAAGTTGAGCCAATAACTCAATAACTAAGGGGTGCCTCTGTGTGAGGTGCCTCTTTTTATTGCATGATAATTCGCTATAATCGCCCCCCTGTTCCCTACATCACACTAAGTATTAATCGCCATGGAAAGAAAACACATCTATATCGCGTACACCGGCGGCACAATTGGCATGCAGAAGTCTATTGACCACGGCTATGTTCCTGTCGCAGGTTTCATGGATAAGCAGCTAGCTGGCATGCCTGAATTCCATCGCCCAGAGATGCCTGAGTACACCATTCACGAATACTCTCCATTAATGGACTCTTCAGATATGACGCCACTTGATTGGCAGACTATCGCTGATGACATTCGCGCGAACTACGATAAGTACGATGGTTTCGTTATCCTGCATGGTACAGACACTATGGCTTACACTGCCTCTGCACTGTCTTTCATGCTTGAAAACCTCGGCAAACCTGTGATTGTTACCGGCTCTCAGATCCCACTAGCAGAGCTTCGTTCAGACGGACAAGCAAACCTGCTGAATGCGCTACACATTGCTGCAAACTACCCTATCAATGAAGTGACACTGTTCTTCAACAACAAGTTGATGCGTGGTAACCGCAGCACAAAATCACACGCAGATGGCTTCAATGCGTTTACGTCTCCAAACCTGAATCCATTGCTAGAGGCGGGTATCAATATCCAACTTAGCAATAACGTCAAGGTAAACGAACAACCTGAAGGTGCTTTCAAGGTTCATAACATTACTCCACAACCTATCGGCGTAATCACAATGTACCCAGGCATCTCACACGAAGTGATCCGTAACACGCTATTACAACCTGTTAACGCGATGATTCTGCTTACTTTTGGTGTGGGTAACGCACCACAAAACCCAGAACTGCTTCAACACCTTAAAGATGCCTCAGAGCGCGGTGTGATTGTGGTGAACCTAACTCAATGTTTGGCTGGCAAAGTCAACATGGGTGGTTACGCGACGGGTTGTGCACTAGCAGAAGCGGGCGTTGTCAGTGGTTACGATATGACACCAGAAGCGGCACTGGCGAAGTTGCATTATCTATTAAGCCAAAACCTAGGCTACGAAGAAGTGAAGACTCAGATGCAACAAGTGTTGCGCGGTGAGATGAGCTTATAACCTGTTCAAGGATTCACGTTAAACCCAATTATTCTATGAAAGTAACGGCGGTTTAACGTGAACTAAATCGTTTTATTGCTTATAAATAAACGAGTTAAACTAAAAGGGGTGGCACATTGCCACCCCTTTGTTGTAATTTAAGCTTAATGATTCGGGTTAACCCTAACAATGTCTTCTTGATCTGACTTAAACTGTTTCTTTAGTTCAGACTTAGATTTAAAGCTAATCTCACCACCAGCTGCAATCGTCATATGTTGAGCTTCAGAGTTATGTTTAGATTGGTATAACATAACCGCTTGCATACACGAGTCGCGCTGTTCTTTTGAGAGCGCCGTACCTTCTGGCCATTTACCCGTTTCAACTGCGTAGGTTAAACGTTCGTAGACCTCGGGTGTCATTGCGCTAAGAAGTTGTTCTGCATCCATGGTAAAGCCTTAGTTTTAACAATTTTCACCAGAAAATAACCCGTAACAGAATTGAGTCAAGAACCTGACCGATAATAAGTGCATCTGATCACAAGTGAAGGAATATGGAAATTATGAAATGGTTGGCGATTAGCCTATTGCCTTTCACTCTGGTTGGGTGTCTTGAAGGGAACAAAAATACCGATCAACTGTGCCAAAGCAATCCGGGTCTTCAGTGTGAACAATTGAACATGAACGATGGGCAATGTCGTGTCGCACGTACCGACCTCATCTGGCATCGATTTGAAGTTCAGAAGCAACCCACCGAAATCAACAAAATTAAAGAATTCGAATTAGTCACTGCCTACAAAAAGTGCCTAGAGCTCGCGGCACAGATCGAAACGATCGATCAATCTAAGCTGCAAGAGCGTCGCTTTACCTCTTTAATGCACAGTATCGAAGAGTCTGAGCGCATTGTTGATGAGCTATCGAAATCTGATACACCGGAAACGCTTTACTTCTTGTGGTCGCAAACTGGGGACACCAATGCCAGACGCAGTTTCCTACAACTAGAAGGCTCTGAAGCGTTAAACACAGCTGAGATGCAATATGCCTTGGCAACCTTCTATACCACCCGCAATCATATAAAGACACTTAAGCTACTCAATAATGCGCTAACGCTTTCTAATGGCTCGGTAGCCAACACTGAAATCTTCAAGTCGATGGCCAGTATCAACCACAGCCTGGGACAT
The DNA here is from genome assembly GCF_041469805.1 of Vibrio sp. 10N.286.48.C11. Classification (NCBI taxonomy): domain Bacteria; kingdom Pseudomonadati; phylum Pseudomonadota; class Gammaproteobacteria; order Vibrionales; family Vibrionaceae; genus Vibrio; species Vibrio sp. 10N.286.48.C11. The sequence goes on from NZ_JBFRLK010000018.1 coordinate 15,618, forward strand.
ATGGAAAAAGCGTACGTTTGGGCAATGGTTGCCAAAGACTTTGACGTGCCGATTGCTTCTGAAGCCGAGCTCACGGTGTTGTACCATTTCGACAAGGCAACCTATAAGAAGCTAAATAAAGACGCAGATAACATCGTCGAAGCGATTGAGGATGGAATTTACAGCCCTTCAATCGTCCCGAGTTACTGATCGCTTCATTTATAGTGTTCTTACTTAAGCTTGTTATTCACCTGCTTTCAAATAAAAACAGCTACCTTTTTAGTAGCTGTTTTTATTTGTACTAGAGTTAAATCTGAAACCTTGGGCGTTTCAGCCTTCCTAAATCGACAAATGCGACCTGTAAGGATTAGACAATAGTTACAAGTTATTTCGTACTTTCGTCATTTTTGTTGAAAATTAACGACACTGAATTAACACAGAACCGTTCACCTGTGGTCTTCGGGCCATCTGGAAAAACGTGACCTAAATGGCTATCACAGGCGGTACAACGGATCTCTACACGCTTCATTCCGTGACTTAGATCTTCTATATAGCGTACTGCTTCATCATTCACTGGGGCATCAAAGCTTGGCCAACCACACCCAGAGTCATATTTGTTATCCGACAGAAACAAAGGGCTTTCACAGCATGTGCAGCTATAGACGCCAGTCTTATGGTTGTGCAGTAACTTGCCGCTATATGGGGCTTCAGTACCACGCTCACGACACACTGAAAATTCATCGTCCGTTAGGCGCTCACGCCAGTATTCATCAGGCTTTATCATATTTCCTCCCTTTTGAATCACGTTAATATCTCTCCACATTCTCAGTTATTATATTTACTTTTTTCTATAAAGGCTTGCATATGAGTCGTTTTGTAGCACATACTTTCTCACCAGGAAACATTGTACATATACACTCATAAGTGAATCATCATTTAGGGGTATTTTACCCAACTGGAAGGGTACAGAGCCACTTGCAATGGTCAATTTTCAATCACTTACACCCAATTGTTAAGAAAAGCGTCGCTTTTTTTTGACATTAAACAAGTTAAGTCGGATTATCTATTGCAGATGTATACTGGATTCTGTAATTTTACTACCAGTTATCTTTAATCAGAAATTAAGTTGTGGAGCAACTACAATGACTATCAAAGTAGGTATTAACGGTTTTGGCCGTATCGGCCGTTTCGTATTCCGCGCAGCTCAAGAGCGTGCAGACATCGAAGTAGTAGGTATTAACGATCTAATCGACGTAGAGTACATGGCATACATGCTTAAGTACGACTCAACTCACGGCCGTTTCAACGGTACTGTTGAAGTTGAAGGCGGTAACCTAATCGTTAACGGTAAAACTGTACGTGTTACAGCTGAGCGTAACCCAGAAGACCTTAAGTGGGATGCTATCGACGTAGACGTAGTTGCTGAAGCAACTGGTCTTTTCCTAACTGACGAGACTGCACGTAAGCACATCACTGCTGGCGCTAAGAAAGTAGTTCTTACTGGTCCTTCTAAAGATGCAACTCCAATGTTCGTAATGGGCGTTAACCAAGCATCTTACGCTGGTCAAGACATCGTTTCTAACGCTTCTTGTACTACTAACTGTCTTGCACCTATCGCTAAAGTACTTAACGATAAGTGGGGCATTGAGTCTGGTCTTATGACTACAGTTCACGCTACTACAGCAACTCAAAAAACTGTAGATGGCCCTTCTGCTAAAGACTGGCGCGGTGGCCGTGGTGCTTCTCAAAACATCATCCCATCTTCAACTGGTGCTGCTAAAGCTGTAGGCGTTGTTCTTCCAGAACTAAACGGCCTTCTAACTGGTATGGCTTTCCGTGTACCAACTGCTAACGTATCTGTAGTTGACCTAACAGTTAACCTAAAAGAAGCTGCATCTTACGAAGAAATTTGTGCTGCAATGAAAGAAGCTTCTGAAGGCGAAATGGCTGGCGTTCTTGGTTACACTGAAGACCAAGTAGTATCACAAGATTTCATCGGTGAAGTTCAAACTTCAGTATTCGATGCTAAAGCTGGTGTTGCTCTAACTGACAAATTCGTTAAAGTTGTATCTTGGTACGACAACGAAATCGGTTACTCAAACAAAGTTCTAGACCTAATCGCTCACATCTCTAAGTAATTTCTTTTTAGAAATCGCTTTAGATAAGCATTAGCGAAGACTGTTTTGATCAGACTTTGAAAAAGGCGACCTTAGTGTCGCCTTTTTAATGCCTGCTATCTTTTAAACCGCGTCTGTCTAAGCTCATCAAGATAGCCCAAACGCAAAATTCAATTCTAATACTGACTCTGCTTGTTACTCATGAAAACGAAAGCATCACTCTAGTCAGCATTTGAATTCAATTTCCTTAGAAGGATCATGTAATGGATTTATCTACTCTACCTGCACTGGCGGTACTTTCTGACAACGTCACTATCGTTGAACACGAAGGTGTAAAACTGGTTCGCGTTATCCACGATAAAGCAAACGCAGCGATTTCACTGTTTGGCGGCCATGTGGTGTCATTCCAACCGCAAGGTCAAGAAGACCTAATTTGGATGAGCCAACAAGCTAAGTTCGATGGTAAAACGGCTCTGCGTGGTGGTATTCCAGTATGTTGGCCTTGGTTTGGTCGCATTGCAGCACCAGCACATGGTTTTGCCCGTTCAAGTGAATGGCAATTGGTTGAACACCGTGAAAGCGAAGCTGGCGTGATTGTTAGCTTAGGTCTGAAGCCAAGCGAAGAGACGCTAGCAGTATGGCCTCATCAGTTTGATGCTCGCTTGAATGTTGAGATCGGCGAACAACTAAAAGTAACGCTGGACGTGAAGAACACTGATTCTCAGCCATGGACTTTCTCTGGTGCACTACACACTTACCTAAACGTTGGCGATATCCACAACACAACCACCACTGGTATGGGTGCTGAGTACATTGATAGCCTGCAAGGTGGCAAGATCTGCCAAGGTGGATCTGAACTGGTACTGACCGACACTATTGATCGCGTTTACACTCAGCCAGAATCACAAATCTGTGTTGCTGACAAAAAATTTGATCGCACACTGACCGTTGAAAATCACGGTCACAATTCAGCAGTACTGTGGAACCCTTGGGCTGAAGGGGCTGCGGGTATGGGTGACATGCAAGACGACGGTTACCTAACCATGTTGTGTGTTGAATCAACACTGCACGCACCAAGCCTAGAAGCCGGTAAAACACTCCGGCCGGGTGAAAACCACCAACTGATCACTGTGATTAGTGCCCAATAACCGTATAAATACAGTTATAAAAAACGATTTTTGAGCGGCTTTATGTCGCTCTTTTACTTTTTGGTTTTAGCTCGTTACACTTGCGCTGTCTATTCTCCTTTAGAGGTCTCCATGACTTACCAATGCCCTTTGTGTCACCAACCTTTATCTCAAAACGATCGTACGTTTAAGTGTGAAAAGAACCATCAGTTCGACCTAGCGAAAGAAGGCTACGTCAATTTGATGCCTGCGCACCACAAACGCTCAAAAGATCCAGGTGACAACAAAGAGATGATGCAGGCACGTCGTCGCTTCCTTGAAGGTAACCACTATGACCCAATGCGCCAAGCGGTGGTGACGTTGTGTTCTCGCTATCTACCAGAAGAGACGCCTAGCCTATTGGATATTGGTTGTGGCGAAGGTTATTACACCAACGAAATTGCTGTGAATCTTCAAGAAAAGAAAGGGGCTACTTTTGGCCTAGACATTTCTAAGATTGCTATCAAATACGCCGCTAAACGCTACCCTGCTGTCGACTTCTCAGTTGCATCAAGCCATCGCCTACCCTTTGCTGAAAACAGCTTAGACGGAATTCTACGCATTTACGCGCCTTGCAAGGCTGAAGAGTTACAACGCACCATCAAAGATAATGGTGTGGTGATCACCGTGACACCAGCTAGCCGACACCTGTATCAACTGCGTGATGCAATTTATGATGGCGTTCGCTTGCACGACGAAGATCCAGAAGTGATCGAAGGTTTTACGCTTGAGCATCAAGAGCAACTAAACTATATGATGGAACTATCGGGGTCAGATGCATTCGACCTGCTACAGATGACGCCGTTTGCTTGGAAGGCGAGTGAAGAGTTTAAACTACAACTCACCGAGGCAGAGCAATTCAACTGTGAAGCTGACTTTATGCTGCGAGTGTACCGCAAACAAACTTAATTGATATTGATTATCGTTTGCATTGAAATCTTATCTTGCCTCCTTTAGTATGCGTGTTCTTCAAGGAGGCATTTCATGCAACGTATTATTCTTATCGGATTAGCTACTCTTCTCACGGCTTGTGCTAGTCAACCTGCAAAAGACACTTCTCAAAAAGTGGCTCAAACGGAATCCGTTTCCACATTCTATGACTACCAGTTCGCTTCTCCACAAGGCGAAACACTTTCTCTCGATGCATTACCCGAGCAGCTGATTGACGCTGATGTGGTTCTAATTGGCGAATGGCACACGCATTCTGCCATTCACCGCTTCCAAACCGACTTCTTAAAAGCGCGCCGCAACGCAACATCAAACATTGCGCTTTCAATGGAACAGTTCACTCGAGAGCACCAAGCCACACTTGACCAATACTTAAACGGCGAAATTGGCGAACAAATTCTCATGTCTCAAGCGGCAGCTTGGCCGAACTATGAAAGTGATTACCGCGCATTAGTTGAGTTCGCAAAAACCAACGACGTCGATGTTATTGCAGCAAACGCACCAAAACCATTTGTGCAGTGTATTGGCCGTAAAGGATTGCCTTACCTAGACCAATTATCGACCGAGCAACGCCAATGGATTGCCGCCGAAGTGGATACTGGCGATAGCCCTTACAAAGAAAAGTTCATGGCTTCTATGCACCACGGTACGCCAGAGCAAACAGAAAAGCAGTTTGCCGCTCAGGTTACCTGGGACGAAACCATGGCTGAGTCGATTGTGGATTACCTAGCATCGAACCCAAATAAACAAGTGATTCACGTGGCTGGCAAGTTCCACACTGAGGGTGGTTTAGGGACAGCAGCATCAATTCTACGTCGTAACCCTGATTTAAAAATCGCCATCATCAGCCCAGTTGAAGCGATCTCAGCGGATAGCGGTGATTATCAGCTTGAAGTGCTTTCGCCACCGGCTCGCTTTGTTAAGAAAGAGAACCGCATGAAGGCATACAAGCATCTGTCAAAACGCAGCGCTAGCCTAGAGTGTGAGTAGGATCTGTTGATCCACTCTTCTAAGCGAAAGAATCGATGGGCTAATCCTAGATAATTAGCCCATCGTCACAATTTGATCACGTTCCCATCATTCATCCTAACTCTATCTAAAATCAAACATTCTTATCGGCACAAGACTTGCTTAGTAAATAGGCGATTTAACCAAGCAGACGAAAATGTAATGTGCGAATAAAAAACATCACTATCGATGATTAATTGCACAAGTTTTTCACACCTCTGCCGATACTATATTTAAGGATAGGTAAGGAGAGCGATATGACGCCAATAGGAACGAGTAATACTCAGCTGTATTCACCTTCGCAAATGAATGCACAAGCTAAAAGCACTGAAGCTGAAAAGCCTGCGCCGCTTAAGGTTGAGCAAAATACCGTGAAACTTTCTGATGAAGGCAAAGCCCTATTATCTGCCCTTAAAGAGATCGATAAAGAAGCTAAGAAAGTCGAAGCTGAAAACGCGACCGTTACCGATAAGGTTGAGTCATTTGCTCATGGCGCTCTAGGTATGGATCATCCAGATAAGATTGAACAAGAGGACGATGGTTCTTATTCAGCAGGGCAATACTTATCCGCAGCGGCAACCGTTGGTGGCATCTTGCTCGCTCTGATATAACGTTGCCCTCACTCTACACTATTCCTTCCACTGCCCTCTTTTGCATTGGCACCTCATGCCTTGCCTATTACTCTTTGCCAAAAGCAATTTGTCGTCACGACAACAGACCCGATTTGGTCTAAAAAACGAGTTCATTCCATAATTCCGCTCTCATTTTAATGGAATAATACTCGTGAAAAACACTTTTGAGCTTATTGATAAGCCGACCTTCTTTGGTGCTATTGCACTCCTACTCACGATAGTTTTCCCGCTCATTTTGTTCCCAGCACAGGGTGCAGACTGGATTGCGGTTGCGAAAACATTCATGACGGACCAACTTGGATTTCTATATCTTGCTCTAGGCCTCGCGGCTTGTGCATTTATGGTTTACGTTGTGTTCAGTGATATGGGACAAATTAAACTGGGCGAAGCCGATGAAGAGCCTGAGTTTAAAACTGCATCATGGGCTGCCATGCTATTTTGTGGCGGTATCGGTGCAAGTATCTTGTATTGGGGCTGTATTGAGTGGGCTTACTACTACCAATCACCGCCTTTCCAACTAGAACCTGGCAGCGAAGAAGCGGTTCGTTGGGCGGCAACTTACGGTTTGTTCCACTGGGGACCAATCGCATGGTCTATCTACCTAATCCCGGCAATTCCTATCGCTTACTTCTTCTACGTACGTAAACAACCTGTTCTAAAGATTTCAAGCGCATTAATGCCTGTTCTTGGTGAACACCGTAGTAAAGGCGTACCAGGAAAGATCGTTGATATCCTATTCATTTTCGGTCTATTAGGCGGCGCTGCAACAACATTAGGTTTAGCCGCTCCTCTGATCACTGAAGGTCTAAATCACCTATTTGGTCTACCTAAAAATAACCTAACGCAAGTGATGGTGCTTTTAGTGTGTACTGCGATTTTTGCTTACTCATCTTATGCTGGATTGGAAAAAGGCATCAAGATCCTAAGTAACATCAACTTCTGGGGTGCGATGGGTCTACTGGCTTTCGTTCTGATCGCGGGTCCAACAATCTTCATGTTAGAAACGGGGTTAGACTCAATTGGTCGTCTACTGTCTAACTTCTTCGTGATGGCAACGTGGGCTGAACCATTTGGTGGCTACGGTACATTCGAAAACACTCACTTCCCACAAGACTGGACGATTTTCTACTGGGCATGGTGGCTAGTATTTGCACCGAGTATGGGTCTGTTTGTTGCGCGTATCTCTCGCGGCAGAACCATCAAACAAATGGTGTCAGGTTCTATCTTCTTCGGTTCTCTAGGTTGTTTCTTATTCTTCATGATTCTAGGTAACTACGGCTTATCACTTCAGCTTTCTGGTGAGCTAGATGTGGTTGCCATCCTGAATGCAGAAGGCGCAACCAAAGCTATCTTCTCGATGCTTGCACAACTGCCAATGAGCACGCTAGTTATCGCAGTATTCACTTTGCTTTGTATCATCTTTACAGCAACGACGTTTGACTCTATCTCATACATCCTAGCGTCTGTTGTACAAAATAACGTGACCGAAGAGCCAATGCGCTGGAACCGTATGTTCTGGGCATTTACTCTGTCGTTCTTACCAACGATTCTAATGTTCTTAGGCGGTCTAAGTACGCTACAAACGGCGGCGATTGTTGGTGGCTTACCACTGCTTGCTATCTCTGTGATGCTGATGATTTCAGCGGTTCGTGCGACTAACCTCGACCTACGCCATCAAGATGCGTATATCGAGCCAACGATCAACATCGAAGAACTGCCAGACATGGACCCTTGGTCTGCTGAAGGTATGGCGTTGGCTCAGTTTGAGAAAGAAAGAGATGCAGCACAAGAAGCCGCAGAACTTGAGCGTGTTGCTTACACAGAACTTGCCGCAGTGAAGAAAGAAATTCGCGCTTATGTGTTAGAACAAGGTTCACAAATGGAAACTCACGAGTTACCAGAGAACCTACAACAAGCACTTGAGCAGGCCGAGAGTAATCTTAGTGCCGCACAAGCGAAAAAGATCGAGTTATCTGAGCAAGCTCAGAATGCTCGTATCACGTTCAATCAGGTGGTTGCAGACTTACCGCTTGCTTGACATTAGCCATGACACAGTCCATTGATTTGGACCCTCCTAAATACGACAAAGGCTCACAGAAATGTGAGCCTTTTTTTATTCGGGTGATTGACTAGTCTTCGTTAACTAGCGGTTCGGGTGGTTCAAGATGTGATCTTCCCAATCGACAACATCGATTTCGTATACCACTTTGTTACGAACGCTTTCACCTGCTGCATGCATCTCTGTTTTTGATCCGGTGATCAACGGGTGCCATTCAGGAATCGGCTTAGATTCTGATAAAAGGCGGTAAGCACAAGTGTCTGGTAGCCAGTGAAACTCATCGATCTTGTCACGAGTCAGCTTCAAACACTCTTCACCTGAAGTGAAGCGGTTCGGGTAATCTTTACACGAACATGTTTTGTCGTTTAACCAGCTACACGCCACATTGGTGTAGTAAACTTCATCGCTATCTTCATCCATTAGTTTATGTAGGCAGCACTTACCACAACCGTCGCAAAGTGATTCCCACTCATTCTCGGTCATCTGTTCTAGTGTCTTTTCTTGCCAAAATGGATTCGTCATAGGATTACTTCTTACTCTTTTACTGGGGTGCGTGTTATACCGCTAGCCCATAAAAAGTTCAAGGATAATAATTGTTCATTCTTTGATTCAATCAACAGCTGTCACTCTCATCATTTTTTGCTACTATCGCGCACCCTGTTATTTAGTGAGTTTAATTTGATGGAATGTCGCCTAGGTTGTGGAGCATGCTGTATCGCTCCAAGTATTACATCTGCTATTCCTGGAATGCCTAATGGTAAGCCTGCTGGGGTACGCTGCATCCAATTAAATGAGCAAGATCTCTGCAAATTATTTGGTCAACCTTCACGCCCGAAGGTATGTCACCAATTCAAAGCTTGCCCTGTCATTTGTGGTAAAACCGACCAAGAAGCCCTTGATAACCTGATCGAGTTAGAAGCTATTACCTAAGCGTATTAGCCCTTTTCTATATCCCAGCAATTTCTTTTCCTACTCATACTTTGCTTTAGGTTATAGGTGCTTATGAGGCCTCAATAGTCTTTCAAACAATACTGACTACCTCGCTATGAGTAATAACCGTTTCAGGAAACTCTCGGCGAAATAAAGCCATCGATAAGACATCACAGATCAATGAGGCCTTTATTCTCGTACCCATAAACCAACCAATAACTTGCCTTGAATAAAGGTCAATAATGGCAACTAATTATAGCCAATATTTGTTTGTAGCTACGTCGGTGATATCTCCTGCCCATTTTTAAATTAGCAGTCGTTGCACTGAAGACCTGAGCGAGCAAGGCCGTAACTACGGGTATTCAGTTCAGGTCAAGAAGTGGACAATATCTTATAAACTTGAAGTACTATGTGTATATCATCAGGTAGCGTTTTTATTTACTTTGTTGTCAGCCAATATATTGGATAATATGGCAATAATACATTATGGAAGGAAAATGTGATGAGTAAAAAAATGACCATGGCGGAGATTTCAAGACAGCTTGGAATTTCAACAATGACCGTGTCACGTTACTTTAATGACGGTTATGTCTCGGCTGAAAATCGCCTTAAAATTGATGCTATCGTCAAAGAAAATCATTATACCCCTAATATATTTGCTCGTTCCATTCGTAGCCAATCTAATATTATTGGTTTCGTTGCTCCTCGCATTGAGTCATATACAACTAGTTTAGTAATTAAAGGGGCACTGGCGGCTGCCAATGAATCACAAGTACGAATGCTTTTTCATGCCTCAGGGTTTAACCATGAGTCAGAATGCCAAGCTGTGAGAGAGTTTAATGGCTTAAATGCATTGGGCACTATTATTATTGCTTCAAAGCACAGTGTCGAAGAGACGTTTTATCAAACCTTAGACAATGTGTTATTTATTGGTAAAAACACCCCCCACCATTGCTGTTTATATTACCCCGACCATGCTGCAATTAAAGCACTCGTTTCCCAAACCATCACTCAGTTAAAACAACAGCAGGCACCGCTGGCAGCCGTACATTATATTTATGATGAACGTATGCTTTCCAGCCGTACTAAGTTGATGCAAGCCACCATTACTGACACCGTCCCTGAGTTGAATTTTTCACTACAAGCTCTCGCCAACTCGGAGGACAAAGCCGGCTACCAGGCAATTCAATTACAGCCTAATCATGTCTACTTTTGTGCCACCGATAATATTGCTATTCGTTTATATCGTCGCGCCAAAGAACAGCAACTCAAGATTGGTCATAACTTATGGATTGTAGGCATGGGTGACTATGACTACAGCGATTTGTTAGTCCCAAGCCTGACTACTGTCGCTTTTAACTACTATCAAGTGGGCTACCAAGCTGTCAAAAAATTGCTCAAGCGCGATTTCAGTTCCGTTGAAGGCACATTCGACATAAGAATGAGAGAAAGTTCACAGTTTCTCTGAAATTGTATTGAGTCCAAATAGGTTCCATTTAACACTATGTGTTAACGATAACACACATAGTATAACCGATGACACTCGCTAATAATCTACACTCAAAACCACTCGCGTGGTGGAAGAAAGCAACTGCCTACCAAATTTATCCCCGTAGTTTTTATGATACAAACCAGGACGGTATTGGTGACGTCAATGGGATCATTGCTAAGCTAGATTATCTTGCTGATTTGGGCATTGATTTAATATGGATCTGCCCATTCTACGCATCACCGAATGATGATAACGGTTACGATATCAGTGACTATCAAGCGATTCATCCTGACTTTGGAACCCTTGAGGATGTGGATAAATTAATCACTGCTGCTCATGAACGTGGCATTCGCATTATTATGGATTTAGTGATAAACCACACTAGCGATGAGCATCCATGGTTCATCGAATCGCGAGATAACAAAGATAGCCCTAAGCGTGATTGGTATATTTGGCGTGATGGTTGTGAGCCTACAGCTGAAAAGCCGACTTGCGAACCAAATAACTGGGAAAGTATTTTTCATGGTAGTGCATGGGAATATGATGACAAAACTGCACAATATTATTTGCACCTATTTTCTAAAAAACAGCCAGATCTTAATTGGGAAAACCCTGAAGTTAAACAAGCACTATTTAAAATGATTCATTGGTGGTTGGAACGAGGTATTGATGGTTTCCGTGTCGATGCAATTAGCCATATTCAAAAACAAGCTGGTTTACCCTCTTTACCCAATCCAAAGGGTGAAAACTATGTCTCTTCATTCGATTATCATATGAATGTGGCAGGGATTGAAAAACATCTGTATGAGTTAAAAGAGCAGGCGTTTTCGCCTTTTGATATCGTGACCGTTGGTGAGGCCAATGGGGTGACGGCCGACAACGCATTGCCTTGGGTTGCTGAAGCGACCGAGCACGATCAAGGTGGTGTTTTTAACATGATTTTTCAGTTTGAACACATGAAGCTATGGTCGGAAGAACAAAGCAACGAGAATTTCGATCTCGTGGCGTTCAAACGCATTTTATCGCGTTGGCAAGATGCCTTAGAAGGTAAAGGCTGGAATGCGCTTTATTTAGAAAACCACGATCAAGCTCGTAGTATTGATACTTTTGCCGATCCTAACTCTAGGTATGCCAGTGCTACCGCGTTAGCGAGTTGTTATTTCTTGATGAAAGGGACTCCATTTATTTATCAGGGCCAAGAGATTGGTATGGTAAATCATCAGTTTACTTCTCTTGACGAATTTAACGATGTGTCTGCGAGAAATTTAATTCAAAAGCTATCGCAACAAGGTCAGAGCGATGCCGATATCTTAGCCTTGTTAAATCAAGTATCCCGCGACCACAGTCGCTTGCCAATGCAATGGAATGACCAGGATTTTTCCGGTTTTTCTGAGGTGCAACCTTGGTTCTCGGTGAATCAACAGTATGCAGATATCAATGTTGAGCAACAACAGCAAGATCCAAATTCGATCTTAGGTTTCTATAAGCAGTTGATTGCTTTGCGTAAGTCACATGAAAGCTTAGTGGTTGGCCGTTATCAATTACTGCTAGCTAACGATCCTAATATCTATGTTTATCAACGTGTTGCTCAAGATATGACATGGACCATTATTACCAATTTAAGTCCACAAGAGAGCGTTGTTGATATCGACTGCACCCAATTAGGCGAGTTAATGCTTGATAATCAGAATATTAACAATGAACACGTTCGCTCAGATTTTATAACAAAGCAAATAGCCCCCGCTTATGCCGCGTATATATTTGCAAGAAAGCACTAAATTATATTTATGGCTAGGCGCTGATAACGTTAGCCTGTATTTAAATCAAGGAACTATTTATGAGTAAGTTACTATCGTTTGATTTTTGGCAACGATTTGGGAAGTCCCTTATCGTTGTTATCGCGGTGATGCCTGCCGCTGGTATCATGATATCACTAGGTAAAGTGGTCGCAATGTATGCGGGTGGGTTTGGTGCCATTGAAACACTAGGCGCTATAATGGAAAACATAGGTTGGGGGATCATTGTTAACCTTCACCTATTATTTGCGGTCGCGATTGGTGGCTCGTGGGCAAAAGAGCGTGCAGGTGGCGCATTTGCCGCGCTAATTGCCTTCATCTTAATCAACCGTATCACTGGGGTTATATTGGGCGTGGATAACGCTATGCTCAGTGACCCAGAAGCGGTTGTGATGAGCCTATTTGGTTCTGAGTTACCTGTCTCTCAATTCTTCACGAATATTTTGGGTGCTCCTGCCTTAAATATGGGTGTGTTTATCGGTATTATGTCTGGCTATTTAGGTGCCAACTTATTTAACCGCTATCATGACTTCGCTCGCTTACCTCAGGCATTAGCATTTTTCAACGGTAAGCGTTTTGTACCTTTTGTTGTTATTTTCTATTCGCTGATTATTGCGTTTGGTTTATCTGTAATATGGCCTTTAATTCAAGGTGCGCTTAATGATTTTGGTCAATGGATTGCTACCTCTAAAGACACTGCGCCGATCACTGCTCCTTTCTTGTATGGTACGTTAGAGCGTTTATTACTGCCATTTGGTTTACACCACACTTTAACTATTCCAATGAATTACACCGAGTTGGGTGGTACTTATGAGCTTTTGACTGGGATGAATGCGGGCTCAAGTGTTTATGGTCAAGATCCATTATGGCTTGCTTGGGTCAGCGATTTAAATAATCTTAAATTAAGCGATCCGACAACTTACCAACACCTGTTAGATACGGTGCACCCAGCACGCTTTAAAGCAGGCCAAGTTATTATCGCAGCCTCTTCATTGATTGGTATTGGACTTGCGATGTATCACTGTGTTGATAGTGATAAGCGCGCACAATATAAGCCAATGTTCTTATCTGCCTGTCTTGCTGTGTTATTAACCGGTGTGACTGAGCCTATTGAGTTCATGTTTATGTTTATCGCTCCCGTTTTGTATGTTGCACATGCTGTGTTAACAGGAGTTGCATTTGCGTTGGTCGATGTGATGGACCTACGTGTACATGCCTTTGGTTTGATTGAGTTACTCACTCGTATACCTATGATGGTTTCAGCGGGCATCGGTGGTGATCTGGTTCGCTTTGCATTAGTTTCTATTGTTTTCTTTGTGGTTAACTATGGATTGTTCCGCTTCCTAATCGTGAAATTGAAGTTACCAACACCGGGTCGTATGGGTAACTACCTGGATGAAAGCTCAGAATCGATGTCAGAAGATGAGAAGATGAACATTATTATTCAGAATTTAGGTGGCCGTGCCAATATTGCTGAGATTGATGCTTGTATGACTCGCTTGCGTATTACAGTTAATGATCCGAAGTTGGTTGCTGAATATGCGTCATGGAAGCCGACAGGGGCTCTTGGTGCTGTGATTAAAGAACAGGGTGTACAAGTTATTTATGGCCCTGGGGTGGATGTTATTAAATCTAAGTTAATAGAGAAATATTCAGCACAACCTGCGTAATTCTTTTTAGATCAAATAACCTCGAGAAACGCAGCCTTGCGCTGCGTTTTATCTCACTAGAATAAATAAGTGAATAATAATGAAGTTAATGACACTAAATACCCACAGTTGGCAAGAAGAAAAACAGCTAGAAAAGTTAGATGTGGTCGCGCAAGCCATTATCGAGCAAGGGTGCGATGTGGTTGCATTACAGGAAGTGAATCAACATCAAGATAGCCCGGCCGTTGATGCCAATATATTAACCAATCACACTGTGTTGGCGAATAACTATGGTTATTTATTACAGAAAAAACTCATGGAATACGGTCATCACTACCAACTTACGTGGGATTTCGTTCATCAAAGTTATGAAGTATATCAAGAGGGGCTCTCATTTTTAACGCGACTACCGATTGTCGAACATGAGGTCATTGATTTAAGTGATAGCTATGATGTGAGCTTTTGGAAACATCGGCGAGCAGTGCGTATTAAAGTGACCTCTCAACAGGGTGATTTTAATCTTTACAATTGTCATTGTGGCTGGTGGAATGACTCAGAGAACTCATTTGAGGATCAGTTCGACCGAATCAAGGCAACTTTACCAACAGAGTTGAGCTTTCTATTAGGCGATTTCAACAACCCAAGCCATATACGTAATGAAGGCTATGATTACGTATTACAACGCGGTTTGATGGATTGTTATGAAGTTGCTGAAATCAAAGATGATGGAACCACTGTCATTAAAAACATTGATGGTTGGGAGCAAAATAGCCAAGCGTTACGCATTGATTTAGTACTTAGTAATCAGCCTGTAGTGGTAAAGCAGCATAAGGTGATTTTTAATCACGATTTTTATCCGGTTGTATCAGATCACTTTGGGGTGTTGGTAGAAGTAGAACTTACTTAATTTTTATCAACTCATCGTAGTTTAAATAAAAAGAATACTGACACAAATACGGCTAATTATCAGGTCACTCTTACTTGCTAAAATAGCGATAGAATACGACTGACCTTAACGATCTTTAGTGCGAGTTCGAAGTGATTACATAAGATTCTCTGTTCTTTCTTTGAACTATATACACAAGATTTCACACTTCTGCGAAATCTAAACTATCTTGTTGATACTGGTACAGATTAATAAGGATAGTTATGAATAAGTATATCGCAGAAATGTTCGGTACGTTTTGGTTGGTGTTAGGGGGTTGTGGTAGTGCCGTCTTGGCCGCTGCTTTTCCCGATGTAGGTATCGGCTTACTCGGGGTTTCCCTCGCGTTTGGTTTAACCGTACTCACCATGGCTTTTGCTATTGGCCATATATCCGGCTGTCATCTCAACCCTGCTGTTACAATAGGTCTTTGGAGCGGTGGTCGCTTTGATGCCAAAGACGTCGCACCTTATATTATTGCCCAGGTCATTGGCGGTATTATCGCGGGTGGTGTGTTATTCGTGATTGCTTCAGGCCAAGCAGGCTTTGACGCTGCGGCATCTGGCTTTGCTTCAAATGGTTACGGTGAACACTCACCGGGCGGCTATTCACTTACCGCTGCACTGGTCTGTGAAGTGGTCATGACCATGGTGTTCCTGTTCGTGATCATGGGCGCGACTGATTCGAAAGCCCCTGCTGGGTTTGCACCGATCGCAATTGGTCTCTGTTTGACCTTGATTCACCTTATCAGTATTCCCGTAACCAATACTTCTGTGAACCCTGCTCGAAGTACCGGCGTGGCTGTATTTGTCGGTGACTGGGCCGTTTCGCAATTATGGCTATTCTGGGTTGCACCGATTATTGGTGCCGTGATTGGCGCGATGATATACAAAGCGGTGAGAGGTTCAGATTAGTGTACAACTAACTTATTGTAATCAGTTAAGTTTAATCTATTGAAGCAGCTTAACTGATTACATATTCCTAAAGAATCAACCACCTCTATCCGGCAACTCAATATTATCATCGCTACACAAGTGGATAACAAAAGCCATTAGATACAAAGCTCTAACTTCACACTAATGAAATAGAATTATTGTTCTAAATCACAAACTTTAAAACACACCTACAAACCATGCTCAATGTTGTATATATTTCTTTAGTATTCAAATACACATGAAATGACTCATTACAATAACAAAACCAAAAAAGCTAATAAAAACAAAATATTACCAGTATTATTCCGCTCGACCGCAGTGGTCGATATAACTAAAATTATCGGAATATACAGTGAAAAAAACAATTATAGCGCTAAGCACTTTGGCATTAGCTTCAACTTCAGTTTCTGCACTTGACCTTAACCCTGAGTTTTTTGTTGGTGGCGGTGTTGGTTATCACCATGCAAAGTTTGAAAGTAAATACTCTAGTGTTTACGAGGGTGATAGCTGGTCAGATAAAGAGTCAAATACAGCAAAAGGTGCAGCTTTCAGTATTCGTACTGGTGCTTACTTAACACCAAACCATCGTGTAACGTTGACTGCAAATTTTACAGGTGACAATGAGCTTTACTCTGATAGTGATGAGTATGGTAAATATACTGAAAACCTAAAGCAGTCAGAGTACCTTGCGTCGTATGACTATTTACATTATCTGACTTCTGAATTTGCACTATTTGCAGGTGCTACAGCTGGCGTTGTACAAAATACTCTTACTTTTGAAGACAAATACAACGGAGAAACTTCTAAAGATAAATACAAAGAAACCGACTTCACATATGGTCTACAGGTAGGTGCTCAATATAAGATCAATTCAAATTGGTCTGCAGATCTTCAATACCGTCATATGTTTGAGTCAACTTCGGTTTCTCAATCAGAGTCTTGGGACAATGGTCACTACAAAGATACACACACTGTGAAAAACCACGGCGAGTTGACACTGAGCGTAGATTACCGTTTCTAATTTTCGCTAGCAATTCCCCCAAAAATACAAAAAGCCGCTCAATGAGCGGCTTTTTTAGATCTTATGACGACCGAGTAAGGAGTGCGAAAGCGTGGTGCCATCCACCAGCTCTAGCTCACCACCAACGGGAACACCATGAGCGATACGGCTAGCGTTCACTTCATGGGCATTACATAGCTCAGCAATGTAGTGCGCTGTCGCTTCCCCTTCAACTGTTGGGTTAGTCGCTAGGATTACTTCCGAGATATCACCACGACGCAGGCGGTAGTCCAAAACATCGAGACCGATGTCACTTGGACCAATACCATCAAGTGGTGAAAGATGACCCATCAATACAAAGTAACGACCTGAATATTGGCCAGTTGCTTCGATAGCTGCAATGTCTGCAGGGCTCTCTACTACACAGATTTGACCATTTTCCTGACGTTTAGGATTGGTACAAATGTGGCAAGTATCTTCTTCAGTAAAAGTACGGCACTCATTACAGTGACCAATTTCGGTCATTGCTTGGCTAAGAGCTTCAGCCAACTGTAGGCCGCCTTTTCTATCGCGCTGTAACAAATGAAAGGCCATACGCTGCGCCGACTTGGGGCCAACCCCAGGTAGACAACGTAAGGCCTCCATCAAATGCTCCAGCATATGACTGGTACGCATATTTAACCGTTCTAATGTTCAAGTAATAGCCTGTTCAACACAAACCACCACCTGAATTAACCTTTAAGAATAAGTTACTTAGAAAGGCATCTTCATACCTGGTGGAAGTTGCATTCCGCCAGTTACGCTAGCCATTTTCTCTTTTTGAGTTTCTTCAACGCGACGAGCCGCATCGTTGAAAGCAGCAGCGATAAGATCTTCAAGCATCTCTTTATCGTCTTCCATTAGGCTTTCATCGATATCAACACGGCGAACGCTGTGGCTACCAGTGATCGTTACTTTTACAAGGCCAGCACCTGACTCACCTGTAACTTCCATATTCGCGATTTCTTCTTGAAGCTTTTGCATGCGCTCTTGCATTTGCTGGGCTTGCTTCATCATGTTGCCCATACCGCCTTTACCAAACATGTTAATACTCTCTGGTCTAATTGGTTTATTAAAATTTATTAAGCTTTGGTGCTTAAATGGGGGTTAAACCACAGTGATTCAACCCCTTGAGGTTCAGTTCTCAGATTTGCTTATCTGGGATGATACGCAGGTCACTAAACGTGAAAAAGCTCTATATAGGGCGAACACTGTCTCTGTCGAGCTCGGCAGCAAAACGCCTCTCAATAAACTGTACATTGGCATCGTTTTCCAAAGCGGTAAACGCGTCTTTCAACTTACCTTGGTACAATCTTTCTCTTAATTCGAGAGGTGTTTCTCCACCGTCACCGATTTCCACACTCAAATGACACTCTTCTCCGAGCACGGTATTGAGAGACTGTAACAACTCACTCTGTGCTCGATCCGTATTCAGGTGAGCTTGGCTCGATCTTAACGTTAAGGTGATTGATGTGTCGTTTTTAGCAAACACTGAGTTCAATGCTAACTGTTCAACAAGCTTGGCTGTGTCTAGCTTTTGAATCGTGGCTGACCATTCATCTTGAGCAATCGACTCTTGAAGCAATTTATCGACCATTTCTGGTGTCTTAATATGCTCCAACGCACGTTTGATCTGAGTAGGTGTAAGCTCTTTGCTCACCTCTTTCACTACAGGTTTAGACGGTTTCCAGCGATAAGGTTCATTATCGTTGGTCACATTTTCTGTCGAAGAGGCTGATAAAGAAGCTGGCGACACCCGCTCAGAACCACCGTGTTGCTGAGCAACTCGATCAAGAACTGAAGTTTTAGCTGGTGTCGCTTTAGCCTTTTTTGGCGCCGAGCCTTTGTTTTCTGTTGCCGAACTGCCTCTACGTTGAGAACGTAATTGGTGGCGTAAACCACTCACAGGCGAAGTTGCACGCGCTGGCTGCTCTTGCGGAGCAGAAGGTGCAACGCTTGGCTGTTGAACCGGACTCTGGTTTTGATAATTCGTTTGTTGCTGCTGAGGCTGCTCTGCACCGTAGCTTGGACGCTCATCATAAGCAGGAGGCGCGTCATACTGGCTATGCGGGTAATCCTGCTCAGGATAACCTTGGTTGCCTGAATGTTCAGCGTAACCTTGCGAATCTGAATACTGTGCTGGAGTCTGTTGCACGGGTGGCTGCTGCATAGCTTGCTGTTGAGGCGCCTGTTGTTGCATCTGAGGCTGTCTCGGAGCTGCCATTGGCGCAGGTTGACTCACTGACTGAGCAACGTTCTGAGCTTGAGCTGCTGGAACTGGCGCTGGGCTTGCCGACTGAGTCGAGATTGCCGTAGCAACCGCTTGTTCAGCTGGTCTAAATGCCAACATGCGTAAAACCACCATCTCAATACCAACGCGAGCGGTTGGCGACAATGGTAAGTCTTCACGACCTTTCAACACGATCTGGTAGTAGAGTTGAATGTCTTGTGGGCTAAGCGCTTTGCTCAGTAGTTCAAGCTTCTCAGCGTCAGGCTGTGCCTTATCTAGTGTAGATGGCAAAGCTTGGAACATCGCAAGACGATGCAGTTGAGTCGCAAGCTGATTCAGCAAACCATCCCACTCGACACCGTTCTCAGCAAGGCTTTGGATACACGCCATCGCTTGCTGTGGCTGCTTACTGCTAATCGCTTCAAGCAAGTGGATAGCTTGGTCGGTATCCAGTGTTCCTAGCATGTGAGCAACAGTATCTGTTACGACATTGCCGTTACCTAATGCGATAGCTTGGTCTGTAAGGCTTAGTGCATCACGCATACTGCCATCAGCAGCATGAGCAATCATTCCAAGCGCACGAGACTCAGACGTCACATCTTCTTGTTCAAGAATATGATCGAGCTGCTCGTGAATATTATCAACGCTGATCGGCTTAAGGTGGAACTGCAAACAACGCGACAAGATAGTCACTGGAAGCTTCTGTGGATCCGTTGTTGCGAGCAAGAATTTCACATACTCAGGCGGCTCTTCTAAGGTCTTTAGAAGCGCATTAAAGCTGTGCCTAGAAAGCATGTGTACTTCATCGATTAGGTAAACCTTGAAGCGACCACGTGCAGGCTTGTACTGAACATTGTCCAGAAGCTCGCGGGTATCTTCTACCTTAGTACGTGATGCCGCATCAATCTCAAGTAGGTCAACAAAACGACCTTCATCGATTTCTTTACAGGTTGCACATTCACCACAAGGTGTTGAGGTAATGCCTGTTTCACAGTTGAGCCCTTTAGCAAACAAACGGCCGATGGTCGTTTTACCGACACCTCGTGTACCGCTGAACAGGTATGCATGGTGCAACCTGTTCTGGCTAAGGGCATTCTCTAATGCTGTTAAAACATGGGCTTGACCAACCACTTCTTTGAATTTGGTTGGTCGCCATTTTCGCGCTAACGCAAGATAGCTCATGAATAATTCCGAAAAGGATTAGTGACCGTCGAATTCGCAGATGCTAAACACTTCTAGACCTAAGCCTTGTAAGCGCTTGTCACCACCGATTTCTGGAAGGTTAATAACAAATGCAGCGTGTTCTACCACACCACCAAGCTGACGAATCAACTTTGTTGTTGCTTCAATCGTACCGCCCGTTGCTAGCAAATCATCAACCATCAACACTTTATCGCCTTCAACGATAGCATCAGTATGGATTTCTAGAGTGTCGGTGCCGTACTCAAGCTCATAAGATTGTGCCACAGTTTGACGAGGCAGCTTGCCCGGCTTACGAACAGGAATGAAGCCAACACCTAGCTCAAGTGCCAAAGGCGCACCAAATAGGAAACCACGAGCTTCAGTACCAACGATCTTAGTAAAGCCCATGTCCTTGTATGTTTCCGCTAGCAGGTCGATAGTCGCTTTGTAAGCTACTGGATCTTCCATCAAGCTTGTTACGTCACGGAACAAAATACCCGCTTTAGGGTAATCAGGAATGCTTTTGATGCTTGCTTTGATCAGAGAGATTTTTTCTGTGTTCATAATCTTATGCACTTCATTAGGCCGCTTTCCAAACTCTCGTTAACGAATCAAACATCAACGCTCGGAATTAAGGAAAGGTACGATTGGTATTCATTGCAACGAGAGTCATAACTCTGATTGCTGAAATAATAAACGCCCGCTATACAAGCAGGCACACTGGCTTAATGGTAGTGATTTTCTTTGCTGTCAGCAACCAACTCATGGGTTGGAAGTCGCATAAACCATGTGAGAAGAATAACAAGTACACAAATTAGGAAAGCCTTGACCCAAATGATAGGGGCAAAGTAGATGGATAACGCAAAACTCAACAAGATAAAGAATACGCCACGCGTTTTAACTTGTTTGGTGACGGCACCGTGTTGATACCAATTGTTCAGCAAAGGACCCAGCGTTTTGTGCTCATGCATCCATTGATGAACTTTCGGATTGCTTCGCATGAAGCATGCGCTGGCAAGAAGGAGAAAAGGAGTGGTTGGCAGAACGGGCAAAACTATCCCTAGAACTGCGAGAAATATACAAAGGCCACCAGCAATATTGAGGCTTAAAACTCGAACGCTAATTGTGGCCTCCTTGAGTTAGCTATCACCAATCGGCGACGACAGCTTAACTAGAATGTTGCGTAACCATTGAATACACGGATCAACGTAAGTGTTGCTGGTAGCAATGGAATCATTAAAAATGCGGCTAAAAATCCTAAAAAGTAGAATACATTAAACGGGTCTTGAAAGTCTTTGTTATCTGCCATGATTGCTTCTTGTTTTTGTTAGTGAAGGTAAGTATCAGGCGAACCAAACCCGCTTTGCTAAATCGACATTTAACAAAAAAGGCATAGCCACACCATTTGCGCAACTATACCTTAATCAATTATTCACAAAAACCGAGGAAATATAGGGTTAATCAGTAGACCCTTGGTGTATGTCTAAACTAAAACTTGCCGCTCCAATTAGGCTCAACGACAGTTGGCAGCCCTGTTCGATCGGAAGGTCCCGCGTAATAAAGTTCTTCTTGCAGTTCTCACCCAAGCGCTCACCTGCTGCAATATATTGATTCAATTCACCATTCGACCATTGCCCGTCTAGACCCGCAGGCAAAATGGAGATGGTTCCCTCGGCAAGGTCAGCAACACCAAACAAGGCATTCACTGGGGTGGAGCATTTAGAGCAACGAATCCCCTTCTCTAAGATTTCAGCAATATCTTTGAGATCAACATTAAAATCTTTTCTGTTTCTTATGTAATCGTGGAACAGCGCTCTCACTAACAATGTTGTCGCGGAGCCGCCATTATCAGACGACGATGAATCGACGAGGTAAAAAGCAAACTGCCCGTTCATCATCCACGCATAGTCAAACACAAGTGGCATCATCTCTGTTGATTGCAGTAACCGGTAACTGCAACGCCATGAGCCTTGTCGCGTATCTTTCTCGGGAAGCAGCGCATGCAGTAAGTCTTTTGCTGCGCTTGGGTTATCTTGAAGGTAATTCAGGTGCCAATGCAGTTCTTGGTCTTCAGGGATCTCTCCCCCATCATCCACACAGAACCATTGGCTCGAAAAATCTCGTTGGTCTGAAATGTTATCGAACGAATCTGTCAATGTATTCGCAATCGCACTTCCTAGGTGACGGTGATCCTCTAACGGCTTCGCCAAGAAGTCTTTAATACCAAATCGCAAGGCTTTCGCCACGTCAGACATATCATCAGTGCCAGACACAACGATCATAGGCAGTGACGGGTACTCTAAACTGAGCTCTTCCACAAGCTCTATGCCATCAAGTATTGGCATTGATAAGTCACACACAATTAAATCTGGCGCTGAGTCTCTAAGTTTCTGCAAAGCGTCCAGTCCATTTTCAGCCTCAACCACTTTATAACCGACCTTGTCTAGGTACGCGCTGGTTATACGGCGAAAAATAGGATCATCATCAACCAACATCACGCATTTTTGGTTAATTACTTCCTGAGCCGAGGTCATTACTGGCTGACTGTGAGTTTTGTACATAATCTATAACCTCACAAAACTAAGTCGAATTATTATTGTTATCTGTTCTAAGAACTAATATAAAACTTAGTAATAAAATGCTAAATACACAAATTTGCACTCTTTACTGGTAATTCGTGACGAGGGTTGGAATACTTGTAAATAGTGCAACGAGTTGACGTAACGCAAACATTGATCTCACTGTTACGTATAAATTAGATGAGATTGTAAACAAATGTGTCTGGATTTATGAAATTAGATGATTTAAACCTCTTTCGACTCGTCGTTGAAAATGGGAGCTACACCGCAACATCGCGCAAGACTATGATTCCGGTTGCGACCATCACACGACGCATCCAAGCCTTAGAAGATTCTTTGAACCTTAGGCTTCTCAATAGACACGCGCGTAAACTTTCTTTAACAGAGGCAGGCGAACGTTTCTTCAATGAATGCTCTCCGCTGTTGCAACGTCTCTCTTCTACTGCAGAAGAGTTAACTGACGTGTGCAAAGGCGCTTCCGGTAAGATTCGTATTACGGCACCCTCAAACCTGACCAAGCGCATGATGATGCCAATGTTCAGTGAATTCATGATTCAATACCCTGATATCAATATTGAGCTGATGATGAACAACCAAGCGGATCAGCTGGATCCAACGGAGTGGGACGTAATTTTCCGAGTCGGCCCTCAGCGTGATTCAAGCCTAATCGCTCGAAAAATCAGTGAAGTCAAAGATATTCTTATCGCGAGCCCTGAGTACTTAGCGAAGAACCCAGCTCCAAGCCATGCTGAAGAGCTAGCGAACCATTCGCTACTCAAAGGCTACCCGCTGATTAAGTGGCAGCTGAGTAATTCGAATGAAGAGACGGTGGTGAATAGCGAGAAAGGCCGTTTCAACGCCAATGCGCTTAATGTCGTGAGACAAGCGTGCTCAGAAGGCCTAGGTATCACCCTGATGCCTGACGTGATGATTCGTGAATACATTGAAGATGGCAGCTTAGTGCAAGTCTTAGAAGACTGGAGCGCTAACCCTCGTGATATTTACATGCTTTATAACCACAAAGACCATCTACCAGAGAAAGTGAGATTGTTTATTGATTTTGTGATCGCATACCACATTCATTAAGGTCAATCCCCTTCTCTATAAACAAAAAACCAGAGCCGATGCTCTGGTTTTTTATTTTCTCTATCGCTAGCGAAACTCTGTATGACTAACGAAACGCTAGTTAAGCGCCTTCGTTGTGTAACTCTAAGTTAGCAAGATCTTGTTGAATCTCACGCTGAACCTTTGAGTCGTCATTACGCAAAGAGTCTAGGAAATCTAGGTACACTTGGTCGATATCGCCCGTTACATACTCGCCGTTAAATACAGAAGTATCAAAACGAGAGATGTCTTGATTGCCCATGCCCACTGCAGAAATCAGATCTGGTAGCGTTTGGAAAATCAAGGCGTCTGCGCCAATCTGCTTACAAATCGTTTCGTTATCACGACCATGAGCAATCAACTCTGTCGCGCTCGGCATATCAATGCCGTAAACGTTAGGGAAGCGAACCTCTGGAGCAGCTGAAACCATGAAGACCTTATTTGCGCCAGAATCACGAGCCATCTCAATGATCTGCTCTGATGTTGTGCCGCGAACGATAGAATCGTCAACCAGAAGAACGTTCTTACCTTTAAACTCAGAGCGAATTGCGTTGAGCTTACGGCGAACCGACTTCTTACGTTGTTGCTGACCTGGCATGATGAATGTGCGGCCAACATAGCGGTTTTTCACGAAACCTTGACGGTATGGCTTATTGATCGCTTGAGCGATTCGTAGCGCAATATCGTTTGATGTTTCAGGGATTGGAATAACTACATCAATGTCTAAGTCTGCGTACTCTTCTTTAATACGCATACCAAGCATCTCACCCATCTCAACGCGTGCGCTGTAAACCGAGATTTTGTCGATGAATGAATCTGGGCGTGCAAAGTATACAAACTCAAAGATACATGGGTTTAGTTGTGGGTTGTCTGCACATTGCTTAGTGAAAAGCTCACCGTCAAACGTTGCGTAGATAGCTTCACCTGGTGCTACGTCGCGCATGAAGTCGAAACCAACAGCATCGAGTGCTACCGATTCAGACGCAACCATGTACTCTGTTTTACCTTGAACTTCACGCTTACCAAGACACAATGGACGAATACCATGTGGGTCACGGAATGCGATCATACCGTGGCCGATGATCATCGCCGTTACGGCGTAAGCACCACGAATTGTACGATGCACATTTGCCACAGCGCGGAAAACGTCATCTGAAGTTACGTTACCTTTAACAGTATCGATCTCATGAGCTAATACGTTCAGTAGAACTTCAGAGTCAGAGGTTGTGTTTACATGACGACGGTCTTTTTCGAACAACTTCTCACGAACTTCGTTTGCGTTCGTCAGGTTACCGTTGTGCGCCAACGTAATGCCAAAAGGAGAGTTTACGTAGAAAGGCTGAGCTTCAGACGCACTTGAACTACCCGCAGTAGGATAACGAACATGGCCAATACCAACTTCACCTTGTAGGCGCTGCATGTGTTTTGCTTCAAAAACATCTTTTACTAAACCGTTCGCCTTACGCAGACGGAAACGATTGCTTTCTATGGTACAAATACCAGCGGCATCTTGGCCACGATGCTGCAATACCGTTAAAGCGTCATAAATAGACTGGTTTACAGGTGTTGAACCCACGATTCCAACAATACCACACATGTCCTAATCCTCGATTTTTCGACATTAACTGGCGCTAGAGCGCGCCAGATAAGAAACTAGATGTTGCTTGTAAATGCTCGAAGAACGGCGCAATGATTCGACTAAATTCTGGAACCAATTGCGAATTCTTCCACCACTCAGAACTTGGGAATGCAGTAAACGCATCCATGAAAAACAACACTGCAGAAACAATCAAAACACCACGTAAGCCACCAAAGACGACACCGAGGATTCTGTCTGTACCTGACAGGCCTGTTTTCTGAACTAGTTGACCGATGACATAGTTAACTAAGGCACCCACAACTAACGTTGCAACAAACAATGCTGCTATCGCAGTTCCGTTTCGAAACATCTCATCTTCGATATTGGTGAAGTACATCGCTAATTTAGCGTAGTACTGGCTAGCAATAAAAAATGCTCCAAACCAAATAACGAGTGACAAGGCTTCTTTAGCGAAACCACGAACTAAACTGATCACGGCAGAGAAGCCGATCACGCCTAAAATGACAAAATCTAACCAATTCATGAATTCTTCATCTTAAGTTGGCGCGCATTTTAACAGAAAAAATGCTGACGCAAACGTTTTCTTATGGATTTAACGGTTTAAATTTGAGCAACTGGCCTTTTGAACCCGTAATTTTTTCTAATTCCTTAATTTGTCGCTCAAGTTTGGATTTAGAGACATCCGGGCCAATAATTACTCGCGTAAAAGTTTTTTCTTGCTTGGTGTGAGCCTGATAACCGCGCTTTTGCAGATCCTTAACAACGTTTTTTGCGTTGTCAGCATTCTTCAAAGCCATCAATTGAATAATCCAAGCACTGTCTTGGTATTCATTTTTTTCAGGTACCGGCTTAACCACAACTGCCACTTTGTCTGCTTCTTTATCATTAGAAGAAGACGCGGTTTGCGTGTTTGAATTATCAGTACGACCACTTTCAACCACTTGCTCAACCGGAGAATCCGGTAGCGCTATCTGATCTTCAACGGGATCGAGTACTTCAAACACTTCAACATTACTATCAAGCTCAGGCTTAATTGGAATGCTTGCAAACTCTTCTTTGTAGTGGAGCTTCTTACCATCTAGTACATCGGGCAATACAATCACGCCAATGGCCACTAAAATGATGGTGCCGACTAACCGGCTTTGGAATTTACTTGCCATTTAGTTTCCTTTTTTCTGCCAATGCTCCAACACTTCACCCACTGTATGGAAAGAACCGACAACCAACACAACATCGTCACCTTTAACAGAAGCTAAAGCCGCTTCAAACGCTACAACAGGGTTTGAATACCGCTCTACACCTTCAGATAAGCTTTGACACAATTCAGCGGCTGTTGCGGCTCGTGGGCCGTTCAGCGAAGCTGGGTACCAATGTGTTGTTATTGGCGCTAATACTTCCAATGTCGCGGGGATATCTTTGTCATGAAGCATGGCGACTACAACGTGTAAATTTTTGCCTGCATACTTCTTCGCGACTTGCTGCGCAAAGTACTCAGCAGAATGCGGGTTGTGTGCTACATCAAGCACAATCACCGGTTGTTCGCTAATTTGCTGCATACGCCCAGGAAGCTGCGCATTCTTCATGCCGTTAACCACGTTCACGTCGCTAATACTAAGCTCTGATGTGCCCAATGCCATCAACGCTGTTGCAGCGTTAGGTAACGGCAGGCTTGGAATAGGTAGCGATTCTAGTTGGAATGCACCACTGCGCCAGTTCCACGTATCACCGTCAACATCATAAGTGTATTGAATACCGACTTGGTAGAACTCAGCCTTAATGTCATCAGCGTGCGCTGCAACCGTAGCCGGTGGCTTGGGTTGACCACAGATAGCGGGTTTACCGCTACGATAAATGCCCGCTTTCTCAAAACCAATCACATTGATGTCATCACCTAGCCAGTCAACATGGTCGACAGCCAAACTAGTAATCACAGAAACATCATGCTCAACGATATTGGTCGCGTCTAAACGCCCGCCTAAACCCACTTCTAAAAGCACAACATCAACCGCTTCAGTTTGAAATGCACGTAACGCCGCTAAAGTGCCATATTCGAAAAAACTCAGGCTGATTTCGCCACGCTCTTTCTCAATGAAATCGAAAGACTGAACCATCTTTTCATCAGATAGATCTTGGCCGTTGATACGAACACGTTCGTTATAGCGAATTAAGTGAGGAGAGCTGTAGACACCAACTGAGTAACCAGCGTCCAATAGAATCGCTTCCATCAGTGCACATGTTGAGCCTTTGCCATTGGTTCCGGCAACAGTAATAACATGTTGAGCAGGTTTGGTGAGGTTTGCCTTAGAGGCGACGGCCTGAACTCGGTCTAATCCAAGATCAATAGCGCTTGTGTGGATGTTTGATAAATAATCAAGCCACATCTCCAAAGAGGATGTGGCTTGAGGAATAGGTTGTTGACTCATCTAACTCATAACCATAATTAAGTTGGTTTGTTAGAAGGTACTTTACCCTTTTTCTGGCGCTTCTGGTACTTCATAAGTAGCTTCATTCGGTGAATCGTTCACAGAAACTACTAATGGTGAAGGCTGGTTGGTCATTTTAGCAACAAGGCTTGCAACGCGCTGACGCATCTCACGACGGTCAACAATCATGTCGATAGCACCGTGGTCTAGTAGGAACTCACTGCGTTGGAAACCTTCAGGAAGGTCTTCACGTACCGTTTGTTCGATTACACGACGTCCAGCAAAACCGATCAGTGCTTTTGGTTCACCAATATTGATATCGCCAAGCATTGCCAAACTTGCAGAAACACCACCCATTGTTGGATCAGTCATAACTGAAACAAACGGTAGGCCTTTCGCAGATAAACGCTCAAGCGCAGCACTGGTTTTCGCCATTTGCATTAGAGACATCAATGCCTCTTGCATACGAGCACCACCACTTGCAGAGAAACACACTAAACCACAGTTGTTCTCGATAGCAGCATCTACCGCTTTCACGAAACGAGCACCAACAACAGAACCCATTGAGCCGCCCATGAATGAGAATTCAAAAGCACACGCTACGATAGGTAAACCCAATAGTTCGCCTTTCATTGCAACTAATGCGTCTGTTTCACCACTGTTCTTTTGAGCAGCAGAGATACGTTCTTTGTAACGCTTAGAGTCTTTAAACTTCAGCTTGTCTTGTGGCTCAAGATCAGCACCTAGTTCAACACGCTCACCTTTGTCTAGGAATGTATCCAGACGACGACGTGCTTTCATGCGCATGTGATGGTCACATTTTGGACATACTTCTAGGTTACGCTCTAGTTCAGCATGGTACAGAACCTGCTCACAAGAAGTACATTTCGTCCAAACACCCTCAGGGATAGACGCTTTACGAGATGTTACGATGTTGCTTTTTTCTAAAATCTTTTCAAGCCAACTCATGGAAGACCTTTTTGTTTCGATTCTTCCGCTTGATTGCGAAAGAAATAAATTTGGGAATTATGCGTGGGAATTAAAGCACATAAAACAGCGACTGTAGATAAAAAACTGGTTGTACCTATTTCCTGGGACTATCTTACGCACTAAACCGTAATAATTTTTGAACCTAAGTCTCACATTTAGTTCAAATTATCCGGTAAAAATAGAGGACCAATTGGCTCTCGTGGTAGCTCAAAATGTTCAGGATAATCAACATCCACCAGATACAAACCTTCCGCTTTTGCAGTTGCGCCGGCTACTTTTCGATCTTTAGCTTCTAAAAGCCACTGGATCCACTCTGGTTTCTGCTCACCTTTACCTACGGCAATAAGGCTACCCGTAATATTCCTCACCATGTGGTGAACAAACGCATTCGCTTTAATATCGATCACAATGTAGTGTCCATGACGAGTCACGTTCAAGTGAATCATGTTTCTCCATGGGCTACGAGATTGACAGTGTGTTGCCCTGAACGAAGTGAAGTCATTCTCACCAAGTAAGTACTGACCCGCTTCATGCATTTTTTTCTCATCAAGATGACCATGATAATGGCTCACACCTGAATTCAAAATGCCTGGGCGTAGTGCATGGTTAAAGATAATGTAGCGATAACGGCGGGCAGTAGCCGAGAAACGAGCATGGAAATCCTCATTCACTTCTGTCGCCCAACGAACCGCAATATCTTTTGGCATGTTGGCATTCGCGCCCATTGTCCATGCCACCATTTTACGATCGACATTAGTTTCAAAGTGAACGACTTGTCCCGTACCGTGAACACCGGCATCTGTACGACCTGCGCACATAACTTCTACAGGGTGATTCGCGACAACTGAAAGAGCCTTTTCCAATTCTTCTTGGACACTTTTCACGTCTCGTTGGCGCTGCCAACCAAAGTAGTGGGTACCGTTATATTCAATACCTAAAGCAATTTTCATGTTCTTGTTCTCTTTGAAAATGGGCGAGAATTATATACGGAAATCAGTGCTAGCCCAAATAGGATGGGGCTAAAACTTCAATAAACAATCAGCATCGACCGAGACGATGCTGTTGAAAAACCAAATGAAACGATAGCGCTCTGTATCGCCTTAAAATAAAGGGTAGCCAACGCTACCCTTTCTGATTTGTAAATTTATCGACCGTTTAACGTATCGATAAGATTTTTTGCCTCTCGACGAATATCATCGCTGCCGTCAACGATTGCCTCTTCTAGAAGCTTAATTGCCCCTTGCGAGTCACTCATCTCGATGTAGATTTTGGCCAAATCAAGCTTACCCGCAGCTTCTGCATTGCTGTCGACATCATAATTGCCAATATCACCGATAACATCAGGGAATTCGTTAAGACCCACATCCAGTTTAAGCTCTTCATCGTCTGGATTAATGACTTCTTCACCTTCTTGCTCGACTTGAGCCATTAGCTCATCAATCGTCATGTACTGCTTATCACGACTGTTGCCTGATTCGGTTAGATTGTCTTGTTCAGCCCAATTCTCTTCTTTGATTTTCGGTTCAGCTTGCTGTTCAGCCGATGCCCAAATCTCTTGTTGGTCATCAGGCACATCATTATGCATGCTCGATTGTTGTTCTGGCGCTAGGTTAAAGCCTTTCCAGTCTTCGCCGCCGACTTCAAGCATGGCGTCAATATCTAACCCTGCGCTATCAATCGAAGTTGCGTCCAATGGCTTATCGAACATGTTGTCGACAGAGTCTTGAACATCTTCAGAAAGCAACTCAGCTAATGCTGTCTCATCAAAGTCATCAAAGCCTTCTAGTGGCTCGTCTTGAACCGCTGCAGGCGTTGAGTTTGGCTCTGAAGCCGCGCTCAGTGATTGTTCTGGCTGTGCAAAACCAGCCGGTTCAGAGTCTTCAGCATTCGAGAAATCATCAGCCTGACTATAGCTCTGCGGATTTGAGAACAGATCATGCAACGCATCTTGCTCTTCGCCTTGTGGGCTGAAAGAAGTCAGTGGTGTTGGCTTCTCAGCAAACGCATCAGAGATAGCTTCATCTTCACCATATTCCGGTAAATCAAACTCATCGAACTCTACGCCTTGGGCTTCCGCCACCGGCTCGGCATTGCTTTGCTCAATATCATCTAAAACAGAGTCTGCTTTTGCGCTTTCTTCATCGTACTCCGGAAGATCAAGGTCATCGAACTCGAACTTCTCTGTGTCAGGCGCTAAGTCTTGCTCTAACTGTGCTTCATCTGGTTCACTCACCACTTCCGCTAACGCATCGCCTTCACCAAACTCTGGTAGTTCGAAGTCATCAAGCGAGAATTCTTCTTCGCTTTCTGGTTTCGCAGTTTCAACTTGTGGTGCAGCATCTAACTGAGGCTCAGCGGTAGGTTGCGATTCAACACTTGATTGAGAGTATATAGCAGGCGTTGCTGGCTCTGTTGTTGATTCAGCATCAGCTTCCGCTAGTGCGTCTTCTTCACTAAACTCTGGTAAGTCGAAATCATCAAACGAAAACTCTTCGTCGTCTTGCGCCTGAGCTATAACTTGGGCTTCAGTTTGAGGCTCAACACTTGGTTGAGCATCAATAGCTGGCGTTACTGGTTCTGGTGTTGATTCAGCATCAGCTTCCGCTAGTGCATCTTCTTCATTAAACTCTGGCAATTCGAAGTCATCAAACGAGAATTCTTCTTCGCCTTCTTGTCCTAGAACTTCAGCTTGTTCTGCTACTTCCGCTTGTGGTGTAGCTTCAACTTTCGGTTCAGCGACAGGTGTCACTAGCTCTGGTGTTACGTCAGTTTCCGCTAATGCTTCTGGTTCAGACGCCTCATCTTCAATCAGCCAATCATCGTCTTCTGGCACACCAAATTCATTTGGAATGATCTCTGGCATGTTTGCAGCACGAACTGGCTCTGGCTCTGGCTCTGGCTCTGGCAAGGATTCAACGACATCTTCAAGCTGATCGCTACCTTGGATTTTCGGTTCAAAGTCAAAATCAGAGGTAACGTTAGCTGGCGACTCTACATCGTCGATAGCCTCAGCTAGCCAGTCTTCAACCGTCTCTTCATCATCTTCAGAGATATCATTTAAAGAGGATAGCGAAGCTTGCTCTTCAGAGCTAGCAGCAATGTCTTCACGCTGTTCTTGGACGTCGGTTCCTTTCGGCTCAGATTCTTGTTGTGCGCTTTCTTCTTGAACTCGCTCTTCAAAATCTGGTTTATCAAAATCAGAATTCTCAGATAACAGCGAGTCGATATCCAATTTATCATCCTCCACCGATGATGCGGTTTCTTGCGCTGATACTTCGTCGCTGTCTAAAAGAGACGCTTGCTCTGGTTCAACCGTATTGTCAATTGATGGTTCAACAGGCTCTTCTATTGCTGACAACAAATCATTGTCATCAGAAGTCATTAACTCACCAATCAACGCTTCGTCTGTTGTTTCTAGCGAGTCATCAAGCAAAGCATCCGTTGCTGGTGCAACACCGAACAAATCATCGATAAAACCATCACGATTAAAGGCTTCATCATTTTCTGGCTTAACGTCAGCGCTGTCTTGAATCAGTTCCGAATCTAACGATTCATCAGTAACGACTTCAGGTTGTAGTGTTTCACTAATGTCCGGATCTTGCTCAGGCTCACCTTCAGAGGTTAACGGAGTAAGCTCAACGTCTGAGTCCTTTTCAGGCTCCTCATTGGCGTTGTCCAAACCAAAGGCTGCGTCTAACTCTTTATCAAACGTCTTATCTTCAGATTCAAGCTCGTCTTCAATGCCACTTGTCAGTAAGTCATCAAATGGGTCTAGAGATTCTGATTTTGATGCATCCGCTAAAAGCTCATCATCTGACAATTCACTATCAAGGAAATCATCCAATAAGTCGGTACTTTCGGCGTCGAGTTCGAAATCATCGTCGTCAGAGTCACCTATTAATTCATCCAAGGTTTCCGTGCTGTCTTCTGCGATGTTGAGGTCATCATCGGTCGATAAACCAGAAAGCTCTTCAAGCTCAGACAGAGAATCAAAGCCAAGAGGTTCGCTTTCAGACTCATCATCCGAATCGTCCCCTAGCATCTCATCAAGAAGGTCTGTCGAGTTACTTAGGTCTACGTCATCGCCTGCCAGTTGCTCATCAAGCAGATCAACGCTGTCTTGAGGTTCTTCATTTACGATGGGCTTATCGAACTGAGACAGAATGTTTTCGATATCATCATCAGACGCCAAACCACTGTTTAGGTTAGTGGCAATCTCATCGTCGCTATCGAGGTTGAAAGGGTCATTCGCTTGATCGTTCTGAGCAGCAACTTGGGCAAAGATGTCATCAATATCATCATTCGCTGTCGGTGAAGCTGGCTCAGGGGACTGTTGTTCAGAGATTAGAGCATCAATATCAAAATCGTCATTGCTCAAATCAACAGGCTTAGTCTCACTTTGTTGCTCAGAGATAAGCGCATCGATGTCAAAATCATCGCTTGCTGGTGTTTCAGTGCTAGAAGGCGAATCACTTTGCTCTTCCGAAATCAGAGCATCAATATCGAAGCTGTCGTCATCTTCGTCATCAAGAGCAAACAGATCATCTAATAAAGATTGGTCTAGCTCGTTGGAACCGAGATCTTCAGTTTCAGACTCTTGAGATAGTAAAGCTTCAATGTCATCAGCAGACATTGCGTTATCATCAGAAAGATCAAAGTCGACATCATCAGTATCGACGGCGCTTTCCGCTGTTTTGTCTAGCGCACGTTCCATCTCTTCAAGGCCAAGCGCTTTCTCTTCGCCATTAACACTAATGCCGTTGCTGCTGTCTAAATCTAGATCGTCGAAGTTGGTGTCTAAATCACCGTTTTCGCCAATGCTAGCAAATGGGTCATCGTCTTCACCATCTAGATTGAAATCGAGATCAGATTCATCTAAACCAGCAAAGACATCATCCTCTTCGGCTAGCGCTTGATCGTCAAACAGCTTGTTGGCGTCATCTTCCGTACCAAACAAGTCATCATCTAAAGACAGCTCGTTAAGGTCGTCCATCTCGTCGCCCAATGTAATAGGTGCAACGGTACTTGGTTCTGGCTGGAGCGGTTGTTCTTGAGTCGTCTGCTGTTGCTCAGCATTTTTAGAACGACGGCCTAACAGCATCACAACGATCAAACCAATGAGCAGACCTGGAATAATCGCAAGAGCCGCCACTAACCAACCATTCGATAACAGTTCGTCCATGACACTTGGTGCCATCTTTTCAATTTCGGCGTTCTTTCTGCGCTCTTCATCAAGCAGCTTTTCCACTTCGCTACGAATGCGGTCTTCATCACTGAGCTCTGTTTTTAGCTCATCCACTTCCGATTGAACATTCGATAACATCAAACGAAGTTGGTGATTTTTCTCTTCAAGTGACAGCAGTTCAGTTTCTGAAAGCTCTAGCTGCTTCTCTAACTTGTTCATCTCTTGGGTTGGTGCAGATTGAGCTAGAGATGATTGAGTTGGAGACAATGGCTTTTTAGCAGTTTCAGTAGTGCTTACTTGCTTAGCAGGAGTAACATTTTTTGCATCAGAACTCGGCGCTTTGGGTTTTGAAGCGACAGGCTTACTTGCAGGAGCATCAAGCTTAGCAAGATGTGAGTTCATGATGTTGATAGCTTGCTGCGTCGAGCTTGCACGTGCTTGCTCTAAAGAAGGCACGCGTAGATTGCTCGCAGGCAGCAGGCTATGGATATTCTGGTTTTCAAACGCTTGTGGGTTTAAGCGATAAATAGCCAACAGAGTTTGTTGGACTGAAACGGAGTTATCAGGGCGTAACTTTGAGGCAATAGACCACAATGTTTCTGAGCCGCGAGTTGGACCATAGAAACGTGAAGGCTCAGCGCTATTTGATTGCGCTCTTTGAAGTGGTTCTGAAAACGTAGGCGCTGATTGTATCTGGCCATTAGGCCCTACAACTCGAATGGAATCTGCACGAACAACGGAAATCTGAGTCGCAATGATAAAGGCAAAAGGCATTAACCACGGCTTGAAAATTTGAAACATAAAAGGCTCAGCTAGGTGCTTAAATTCGGAAAAGTGATGATCTATTAAATATATCGGATAAATGACGTAAAACTATAGAGATGAAAACAAAAAATGTGTTGCAGCAACAATATTCGCAGCAATTTCACACAATTTGACTAACAATATTTTTAATCGATTAAAAAAGCCCCACTAAAGAGTGAGGCTTTTTTATCAAAGCAATAAAGCTTAGAAGTAATCGCGAATCAGAACTTCAGCGATTTGAACTGCGTTTGTTGCTGCGCCTTTACGAACGTTATCAGCGACAACCCACATGTTTACGCCACTGTGATGGCTGATGTCGTTACGAATACGACCAACCATTACGTGGTCTTTACCACCTGCATCACGAACTTGAGTTGGGAAGTCTAGCGCTTGGAATACTTCAACACCTTCTGTGTTCTCTAGAAGCTGAACCACTTGCTCTGCACCGATTGGTGCGCGAGTTTCAATGTGTAGAGATTCTGCGTGACCGTAAAATACTGGTACGCGGACACAAGTCGGGTTCACTGTGATTGAAGAGTCAGCAAAGATTTTTTGAGTTTCCCAAACCATCTTCATCTCTTCACGCGTGTAGCCGTTCTCTGTAAATTCATCGATTTGAGGAATACAGTTGAAAGCGATTTGTTGTGAGAACGCTGAGTTTTCAGCTGGCATACCGTTAAGAAGCTTAGCCGTTTGACCCGCTAGCTCATCGATACCTGGCTTACCTGCACCAGACACAGATTGGTAAGTTGAAACGTTAATACGCTCAAGGCCCACTTCATCGTGAATTGGTTTTAGCGCTACTACCATTTGGATAGTCGAGCAGTTAGGGTTCGCGATGATGTTACGGTTACGGAACTCAGCAATCGCTTCAGGGTTCACTTCAGGTACAACCAGAGGAACATCGTATTCGTAACGGAAGCGTGATGTGTTATCGATGACAACCACACCTTCATCAGCCGCAATTGGAGCCCAACGCTCTGAAAGCTCGCTACCTGCAGAGAAAAACGCAATATGTACTTGAGACCAATCGAAGTCTTCTACGTTTTGTACTTGTATTGTTTTGCCGTTAAAACGGGAAGTTTTGCCTTCACTACGTTCACTTGCTAGTAAGTGCATTTCACCGACAGGGAATTTACGCTCTTTAAGTACTTCAAGAATGGTTTCACCAACCGCACCAGTCGCACCTAAAATAGCAATATTAAATTCTTGGCTCATTGTTTCTCTCTTTTATAAAGTTGGCTTTACCATAAAACCTAGTTTAGATAACGGCGTTAAATTACAAGATTCGTCGCCCGTTAACTCGACTGCACTGTACTCTCTGCGGTCCCAATATTCTTTACGCATCTTGTCAAAAGAACCCGGCGTAACGATATTGCGACGGAATAAGGCGTCGTCTTTGCGCACATCATAGATCAACTGAGTCAAATTGTGCAGTGTTGCTTCATCCCAAGCTCTATCTAATTTCATTTGAGGTACAGGCGCTGTCGGCAATAAGTCGCTTGCATACGCACGCTGTTCAGTACCTAAAAATTCACAATAACTGTTGAAGATCATCGTGGTACCACGCGCTTTACCTTCTAAACCGTAGCCCGCTACGTGAGGCGTTGCAAAAGCGAGTAACGGAAGAAGCTCAAAGTCGACTTCAGGTTCAAACTCAAACACATCAAGCACTGCAGTGAAACCATCGGCTTTTTGCAGGCGAGCTTTTAGCGCTTGGTTATCAACCACAGGACCGCGAGCTGCATTAATCAGGATTTGATCAGCACGTAAGTTGTTCAGCACTTGCTCACTGATCAAGTGATGCGTTGGATACTCACCCGTCTTAGTGATTGGCGTGTGTAATGTAATAACGTCTGATTGTTCAAGCAAAGTCTCTAACTCAGTAAATTCGCGAGTATCACCCTCTTGCTGTTTTAGAGGGTCGTTCAGCAGAACTTTGATACCAATACCTTCAAGGCACTTCGCTAAGTAACTGCCCACTTGACCACAGCCGATAATACCAACCGTTTTATCAAAAACAGAAAAGCCTTGTTGCTGCGCAAGCACCATCATCGCACTGAACGCGTACTCAGCAACACCCACCTTGTTACAACCAGGTGCCGCAGTAAAGAAAATACCACGCTCTTTCATCAACTCTTGGTCAACGTGATCCATGCCAGCCGTCGCAGTACCAACAAACTTCAGCTTATTGGCTTTGCTGATCAATGACTCGTTTACCTTGGTAACAGAGCGAATCATCAATGCGTCTACGTCAACTAGGTCGTCAGCTGTTAATGTGCGACCAGACTTCATTGTCACTTCCCCTAGCTGGCTAAAAAGCGCTTCAGCGTAAGGCATATTTTCGTCGATTAAGATTTTCATTTGGCGAGTACTTTTGTTGGGGTCTATCGACCTAAATGTGAATTGAAATGATTGTGCAAAATTCCACACACGGTGTCGAGTAGCAATTGGAATACATTATAAATAAAGGGCTGAATCACCTAACCTTGGCAGACAAGAACCGAAACCAGAGTGAACACCCGAGATCAAACGGCTAAAACGAAAAATGCCCGATTGAATAAACAATCGGGCAAACATCCAGAACAAAAGGATCCTATCTCGCTCTCCAGGAGACAGAGTCTTGCGTCTGTTCAACCAGTACTAACCAAAGTCAGTACTGGTCAAGCTCTGGAAACCTTTCAATCTCTAAACCCAGATTTAAAAACTATGTTCAAAAAACACGTTTACCAACCTGCGTCTAAAAACTTTGTTCTGATGGTCATTATTACTGGGTGACCTGTGCGTGTTGAATCGGCACTAGCGCAACCCTTTAACGATTAACCTTGTCTCTGTAACTCAAGCTTAAGTTAAGCTTGGTACTTTTTGATTACTAGCGTTGCGTTCGTACCGCCGAAACCAAAACTGTTAGACATAACTGTAGTTAGCTCTTGATCACGAGCTTCAGTTACGATGTCTAGGCCAGCAGCAGCTTCGTCTAGGTTCGAAACGTTAATGCTAGGTGCGATAAAGCCGTTATCTAGCATTAGCGTTGAGTAAATAGCTTCGTGTACGCCAGCAGCACCTAGAGCGTGACCTGTCATCGCTTTAGTTGCAGAAATTGCTGGGCTGTTGCCACCAAATACTTCTTGGATAGCGCCTAGCTCTTTAACGTCGCCAACTGGAGTTGAAGTACCGTGAGTGTTCACGTAATCAACGCCATCAACGTTTTGCATCGCCATCTTCATACAACGAACCGCACCTTCACCAGAAGGAGCAACCATGTCGTAGCCATCTGAAGTTGCGCCGTAGCCTACGATTTCACCGTAGATTTTTGCGCCACGAGCAACAGCGTGCTCAAGCTCTTCGATAACTAACATGCCGCCGCCACCAGAGATAACGAAACCATCACGGTCTGCATCGTAGGTACGAGAAGCCAGCTCTGGCGTATCGTTGTACTTAGTAGAAAGTGCGCCCATTGCGTCGAACATCATAGTCAGAGACCAATCCAGTTCTTCACCGCCACCAGCGAATACAACGTCTTGCTTACCAAGTTGGATAAGCTCCATTGCGTGACCAATACAGTGTGCAGATGTCGCACATGCAGAGCTCATAGAGTAGTTCACACCACGGATTTTGAAAGGCGTTGCTAGACAAGCAGAAACCGTAGAAGCCATTGTACGTGGAACCATGTATGGACCAACGCGCTTCACGCCTTTCTCACGGATGATGTCTACCGCGTTTACTTGGTTTAGAGATGAAGCACCACCTGAACCCGCAACGATACCCGTGCGGTCATTAGATACTTGATCTTCAGTTAAGCCAGAATCAGCAATTGCTTGCTCCATTGAAAGATAAGCGAATGCCGCTGCATCACCCATAAAGCGCATTTTTTTGCGATCGATATGGTCAGCAGGGTTCATTTTTAGGTTACCCCATACTTGAGAGCGCAAGCCATTTTCCTTGAACTGCTCTGAAGCGGTAATACCAGATTTACCCTCTTTCAGTGATGCTAAAACTTCTTCGACGTTGTTACCGATACTTGAAACAATACCCATACCGGTGATTACGACTCGTTTCATGTGACATTCCTATAATTCTAAATTCAGCTAGATGATAACTAAGAAGCCTAACAAAAGTGGTCAGCTTTCCTAGAAATTCGTACAATCCCTACCAACATATCGCTTCAAATCACAAAATGATAGATTTTATGACTTCAATTACTAATGCAGAACTGGAATGGAATGAGTCTGGCACGCCAGTTTCAGACCAATTTGACGACGTTTACTTCTCCAATGTTAACGGTTTAGAAGAAACTCGCTACGTCTTTTTAAAGCAAAACCACCTTCCAGAGCGTTGGCTTGAACATGAACAACGCCGCTTTGTGATTGCTGAAACCGGCTTTGGCACAGGTTTGAACTTTCTTGCAGTTTGGCAATGGTTCGATGCTTTTCTTAAAGATAACCCACAAGCGATGACCAAAGAGTTACATTTCATCAGTTTTGAAAAATATCCTTTAAATAAAGAGGATCTGATCAAAGCACACCAATCGTGGCCAGAATTAGCCGAGTATGCGACGCAACTCCAAGAACACTACCCTATTGCTCTACCTGAATGTCACCGCATTGTGCTGGGCGACGGTGCAATCACGCTTGATTTGTGGTTTGGCGATATTAAAGATTGCATGCCCAACGTACCAACCCCGCGTGAAGGTTTGGTTGATGCTTGGTTCTTAGACGGTTTTGCTCCGAGCAAGAACCCAGAGATGTGGAATCAAAACCTATTCAACGGCATGGCTAAGCTCGCTAAGCAAGATTGTAGCTGCGCCACCTTCACCGCTGCTGGCTTTGTTCGCCGTGGCTTAATTGAAGCTGGCTTTGAAATGAAAAAGGTCAAAGGCTTTGGTACTAAGCGAGAAATGATCGCCGGCCGACTTGGCGAAAAGCACGCTCACACCAACATCAAACCTTGGTATGGCCTCGCTCAACACACTGAATCCCAAGACATTGCGATCATTGGTGGTGGTGTCGCCAGTGCTGCATTAGCCAAAACGCTAAGCCGTCGTGGTAAAAACATCACCCTTTATTGTGAACATCCACAAGCTGCGGGCAATGCCTCAGGTAACAACCAAGGTGCGATTTACCCGCTATTAAGCGAAGCGACCTCGAACGTGTCTCGCGTGTTTGGCCCGGGATTACTGTTTGCTCGTCAATTTATTAATCAAGCGGCTCAGTCTATTCAATTTGATCACAGTTGGTGTGGCGTGAACATCTTGATGTGGGATCAAGGCTCCACTAAAAAGCTCAACCGCATGTTGGAAGGCAACTTCCACACCGACCTGATTCAGCGTTTATCGCCAGAGCAAGCCAACGAAAAGATTGGCTTACCCGTCGATAAAGAGAGTGTTTACTTTCCGCTGGGTGGTTGGCTAAGCCCTCTGCAACTGACTCAAGGCTTGATTAGCAAGTTAGAAGAGAACAACCAAGTAAGCGCGCACTATCAACATCAAGTAACGCAACTTGAGTGGCTCGAAGCTGAACAACAATGGATACTGACGATGGATACACCTCAAGGTGAGATTCAAACCAAGCACGACCAAGTAGTTGTCGCAAACGGACACAAGTTCACTCAGTTTGAACAAACTCAGCCAGTACCACTGACTCCGGTTAAAGGCCAAGTGAGCCATATTCCGACCACGGAAAATCTCAGCCAGCTAAAAACCGTGTTGTGCTTTGATGGCTATTTGACGCCACAGAACCCCAACAATGGTCATCACTGTATTGGTGCGAACTACGACAAAACCAATATCGACCAAGAATTTGATATTGAGGTTCAGCAGCACAATGGCGAGCGCCTACATGGGTCACTACCAGACCAAGCATGGACAAAAGATGTCGATACCAGTGACAACTTAGCGCGCCAAGGTATCCGAAGCGTAAGCCGTGACCACCTTCCGTTTGTCGGAAACGTTGGTGACTTTGAAGCCATTAAGGAGCAGTACCAAGATCTCCACAACTTCAACCCGCAGCGTGACTCGGTTGAGGATGTAGAAACGGTAACAAGCTTCCCTAACCTTTATTGCTTTATCGGACTGGGTTCACGTGGTTTGAGCTCTGCACCATTATTAGCTGAAGTATTAGCATCACAGATCTGTGGCGATCCGCTGCCCTTGCCTGTTGATGTGCTTGAGGCGATTCACCCAAGTCGAATGTGGGTACGCAGACTGCGTAAAGGTAAGGCATTAACGGCTGGATGGGTTGCTGACAAGCATTCTAAATCAAAGCCGTAGTTTCTAGTTCAGCTATTTTGAACATCTGAAATTTCTGAATATCTGAAACTAATAAGTTAAAAGCTAAAAAGCCCTACGTGACTAAGTTAAGTCGCTCGGGCTTTTTGTTATTCGTGTTGATCTAAACTGATGTTCTAAATGGAGCAGTATTTACAGCTTAGCAACCGCGTCTTTAATCTGTAGAGCAATCTCTTCGTTGCTGATAGAGCCCGACTCAAAATCAAAGTTATCGTAGAAGCTTGGTACTGAAACTGACGCTTGCACGTTGCCACCGAAGTAAGGTGCAGAACCTGTCGCTGCACCAAGTACCGTTTGTGCGCCACCAGGGCCCGGTGAAGTCGCTAGGTAAACCGCCGGCTTCTCGCCAAACACTGAACGCTCAATACGTGTCGCCCAGTCAAATAGGTTTTTATACGCTGCTGGGTAGTGACCATTGTGTTCTGCGAACGAGATAACAAACGCATCAGCTTCAGCTAGGTCGCATAGGAATGCTTGAGCACCTTCCGCTTGGCCAATCTCTTTTTCAGTGTCTTCACTGAACATAGGAACATTGTAATCGTTGATGTCTAGGACTTTTACTTCAGCACCTTCAATCAAGTTTGCTGCGTAAGTTGCTAGTGTTTTGTTGATTGAGGTAGAACTTGTGCTTGCGCCAAATGCGATAACTTTCATGATGTGACCTTTCTGTAATTCCGTTAAGTGGGATTAGAATAACGTAGTAAGAAAATGTAACCATCACAAGAAATGAACGGACTCATTCAAAAATTTCGAACGAGTCTCAAATAAACCAGTTCGCTCAGCAAAATGGGAAAGGAAGGGACTGAGCGGATAGTATTAATACATCGAGATTAAGCTTGGTTTTGTAGCTCAACCCAAAGGTCATTAACGATAGTGCGGTCTGCTGGTGTTAGTTCAGAGCGAGCGTCGTCTAGGCTCTGTTCAATACGAGCTTTTACTTCAGCCACATCTTCAATGCCTTCTTCTTCACATGAAGCCACTGAAAGAGAAATATGACCACGTAAGTAACCACCAGCAAACAGTTCATCGTCTGATGCGTTTTCAATGCGAGCATCAATTACTTCAAGTAGTTTTTCTTCAAATTCGATAATCATAATATTCTCTTATTTCACAATAAATTGGCTAGCACATAAAGGTTCTACATCGTAGAAGCTGCGTAATGCTTCAGAGAGCATTTTCACGCGAGGCGGAAAGCCTACTTCAAAGATACCCATAACTTCGCTATGTACTTTATTCATAAAGGCCAAACGATCTGGCTCAAAATCGCCGTGTAGATTGTCACAGCTGACATTAAAAGGAAAGCCTGCGCTCATCGCAATGATCCATTCATACGCTTGTGGGCGAATTTCTACTTTTTCAAACTCAGCTTGAACCGATTCCGTTCGACCGTCAGGTTCATACCAATAGCCAAAATCTTCCAGTAAACGACGCTCAGGCCCAGCAACGCACCAGTGTGCGATCTCATGGAGTGCAGAGGCGTAAAAGCCACGTGCGAACACGATTCGATGGTGTGGGATAGTATCATCAGCAGGCAAATAGATCGGCTCATCAGCCCCTAGCTCTAGTTTGGTATTAAAGCTTTCAAAAAAGGTCTGATTGAAGATATCGATAATGTCTGAGTATTGGTGTGTCATAAAATCAAATTTAAGTAAAAATAACTGGGGCATTTTGCTTTTTTTTAAGCGCTCGGTAAAGCCCTATCAAGCGTAATGACATCGGGTTCGCCATTATACTTTGCAGTGACAATCGATTGCCATTCCCAGATTACACCACTTTAAGGTGAATGATTAGTTTAGCTAATCTGAAACGCCCATTCACGGTACAAATATTCATTCGTCAACAAGCATTTTTACTACTACACTCGCGCTTCATTTTATATCCCTAAGGCCTATAAGACTCGAGTTTATAGACCTAAATTATAGAGCTACAGCAATGCTACTAAGTGTTTTGTATATCATTGGCATCACGGCAGAAGCCATGACCGGCGCTCTCAGTGCAGGCAAACAAAAAATGGATTGGTTTGGTGTAATGCTGGTTGCGAGCGCAACGGCAATTGGCGGCGGTACAGTACGCGATATCTTACTTGGCCATTACCCTTTAGGTTGGGTTGAAAACCCTCAGTATCTGGCCATCACCTGTATAGCAGGTGTTATTACAACCGGGTTGGCGAAATGGGTTATCAAGCTAAAAGGTTTGTTTATTCGCTTGGATGCCTTAGGCCTAATCGTATTCAGTATCATTGGTACCAAAGTAGCGATGACCATGGGTCTGCACCCGATGATTTGCATGGTATCGGCATTAGTGACAGGTGTCTTTGGTGGTTTGTTACGTGACCTTATCTGTCGTCAAACACCATTGGTGTTACATGAAGAGCTGTATGCCTCTGTCGCACTTGTCGCTTCAGGTTTGTACCTAGGTTTGCTTGAGCTTGGCATCAACGACGTCACGGCGACAATTGTGACGCTTGTAGTTGGTTACTTGCTGCGCATGGCGGCTGTAAGATTCAAATGGAGTTTGCCTTCGTTCCAGCTTGATCCTGAAAGTTCAGTGCATTAATGGATTAAGAGCCTTAAGCTGCTAGCTGTCTTTAATGACGATAGTCGCTAACCGGACGAATAATCCTGCTAATGTGAAAAAGGGTTACTTCATTACGAAGCAACCCTTTTTTGTTTCTACCAATTCTATTCTAAATAAAAAGAAGCAGAATTAGATTTGTGGTGTTTCAGTTGTCACACCAAAGTTTTGACCACGATGACGTAGCAAGTGGTCAAGCAGCACGATAGCCAG
This sequence comes from Vibrio sp. 10N.286.48.C11, assembly GCF_041469805.1. Classification (NCBI taxonomy): domain Bacteria; kingdom Pseudomonadati; phylum Pseudomonadota; class Gammaproteobacteria; order Vibrionales; family Vibrionaceae; genus Vibrio; species Vibrio sp. 10N.286.48.C11. Next base: position 59,463 of record NZ_JBFRLK010000018.1, read on the forward strand.
CATTGCTTCTGCAATAGGTACCGCACGGATGCCAACACATGGATCGTGACGACCTTTCGTGATTAGCTGCGTTGCTTCACCATCTTTCGTGATTGTGTCACCAGGTACAGTGATGCTTGATGTTGGTTTAAGCGCAATGCTTGCCACAATATCTTGACCAGTAGAGATACCACCTAAGATACCGCCAGCATGATTGCTGCTGAAACCTTCTGGAGTTAATGGGTCACGGTGTTCACTACCGCGTTGATTAACAACATCGAAGCCATCACCAATCTCAACACCTTTCACAGCGTTAATGCTCATTAGAGCGTGCGCGATGTCAGCATCTAGACGATCAAAGATTGGCTCACCAAGGCCTACTGGCACTTTAGTCGCAACCACTTGAATCTTCGCACCGATCGAGTTGCCTTCTTTTAGCAAGTCACGAATCAGTTGATCAAATTCTGGTACTTTGTCGGCATCTGGACAGAAGAAAGCGTTGTTTTCAATCTCGTTCCAATCCACTTTATCAATTGAGATATCACCCATTTGAGAAAGGTAAGCTTGGATTTCAACACCAAATTCTTGTTTTAGGTATTTCTTCGCAATTGCACCTGCAGCAACACGCATTGCAGTTTCACGAGCTGAAGAACGACCACCACCTCGGTAATCACGCACACCGTACTTTTGATGGTACGTATAGTCAGCGTGTCCAGGGCGGAACTTGTCTTTAATTTCGGAATAGTCTTTAGAGCGTTGGTCTGTATTTTCAATCAATAGACCAATAGAAGTACCCGTAGTTTGACCTTCAAAAACACCCGATAGGATCTTCACAGCGTCAGCTTCACGACGAGCTGTGGTATAACGAGAAGTCCCCGGACGACGACGGTCCAGATCTTTCTGCAGATCTTCTTCGGTAATTTGTAATCCTGGTGGGCACCCGTCTACGATACATCCTAGTGCGATACCGTGACTCTCTCCGAATGTAGTCACTCGAAAGTGTTGTCCGATACTGTTTCCTGCCATTGCTTCCTCTAAATTAGCAGCTAGTGAGGCGGTTTGAATAAGTAAACCTTCTTCCTAGCGGCTTTACTTGTCTATTCTTCATGGATTCATAGTGGCTTTATTACTAAATGATGTAAACCCCCAATAGGGAACAATTGTCAGTTTATCGAAAAATAAAAAAGGAAGCCTATCGCAAGGCTTCCTTAATTCAATTATTGGATCCGCTTATTATTCAGGGTATGTCTGAATCAAGAGTTTCCTATTAATCGTCGTTTGACGAACCATCCCACACCATGTTGAAGTTCACGTCAGTGATGTACTCACTCCACTCATCACTGATCTGGCCAATGATGCTATAGTTCTCATCTAACTCAAGTGAGTGACTATCTTGTAGTCCGAATAGGAAAGAAAATACCGCATTCGGCGTACTACCTTCGTAGATGTCATCACAAGAGTATGGAGATAGACTGTAACCATTGTCTGCGGAAAGCGACTCAGATGTCACAATGAATCGTTCAAAGATAGCGGCATCACCATTATGAGAATTCAGCAATCCATCACAGCTAATACCATTCATCCATACCTTGATGTAGTCGTGAGAGTTACCAGGTGAAAGCGCGACTGTATTCATCTGCAATGAGGTAGAAATTAATTGGTATTGGTGCTCTCGTTCACCAGGCCAGTATAAGTAAGCATCACGCAACTCAGGGCCATCACTGGATTTCACTTGAATTCGCTTTTCTGCATCCGCTTTACTGCTAAATCCAACATAACGACTCGAGCGTCCCTCTTCAGTCCAAAGCATGGTCACCGCACCTTGCGAGATAACGTTGCTATCGTAGTCAGTAGTGACATCGTAGCGCATGGTCATCGTATCGCCGTCTTCAGTATATGAACCGACTATAGTGTCACCTTCGACAATATAAGTACCAACTTTTAGCGTCGCCTCTGTTGTACATTCTGCCTTATTGCTTAGGTCACGATCATTGTAGAAGATCTCACCATCTTCAAAGCGCACTGTGTCACACCACACTTGAGCGTAGTTTGTACCGTTAGAACCTCGCTCTAAGAAGTACCATGTGTTGTCTTCTAATGGGTGAGAATCACCTGGTGGTAATGGCGCTTCTTCAATAACCGGGAAGCTCAACGTTGCCGGGACCCACTCACTGTTGACGCCATCATTGACTAAAACTGTCAGTGTTTCGTCACCTGCCGCAGCAGGGCGTGGAAGCAAACCAGAGAAGCTCACTACGCCCTGCTCGCTTACTAGACCGTTAAAGCCCGTGCGCGCAGCCGTTGATAGCGTCGTTTCCACTTCGTAGTTTAAGGCGTCACCATCTTGATCTATGAATAGTGCACTTACATCCAGTGTATCGGTTAGCGACTCGCCTTCTGTGATTAACCACGTATTCATTGTCAACTGCAGGTTTGCAAGCTCGTTCTCGTCAACCACAGGAAGTTGGTTGTCAGTTAAAACCGTCACTTCAAAGGTCAGTGGGTATGAACGTGCCTCGTGCTCATCGGTCGCAAAGATATGGTAAATAAAGCTGCCTGCACCCTCTGGTTCACCCGTAATCATGCCTGTTTCCGAGTCTATAGACAGACCATTATTACCATCACCATCAACGACAGTCATAGTGAAGGACATGTCATCGCCTTCGGCGTCTTGGAATTTGTCGCTAACATTGTATGGGCGCCATGCTTCACCCAGCGTCAATTCAACGGGCTCAGTGGTACCGACAACTTTTGGTCGGGTGTTTGGTAAAACGATGATATCGCCGCCACCCGGTGGAATATTAATAATTGGCGAGTAATCATCAAGCGTTTGATCATCGGCTTCAATGATCTCTTGTGTTGCTTCTGCCATAGCTTCAGTCAGCTTCAGCTTAGTTTCGATATCTCCGTCAGAATGATCGACCAACACTTCGCCAATCAGGTTAAGTGCTTCTGCTTGCTCTGTGGTATCTGCAATGTAGTCACCAAAAATAAGTGCTTGTGACACCTCAAGACCTTCGTCACCCGTGATAGCTGCAACTACTTGCTCCTCAGCTTCAGCTACTGTCAACTCCGAGTCTGCAGCTAGCAGTTTGTTCACCATGTTCGTCATTGGGTTAATGATTGCGCCGCTGCCCGCATTAGCTAGTGTGAAGTCGTGTTGAACAAGACCACGGTTGCTGTCTATTGTTTGACCTGCAACTGCCTCAACACAGACCACGGCACCTTGATGCGCAACTGGAATGTTTACCTTACCATCGACATCAGTTTGACTACTCTTGCCTGTTAAGTCCGTATCACAAATACCATCTTGGGTCGTATCAACCCTGACATTAGCATACGCCAAATAACCATCAATGGCCGTGATAGAAAACGTCGTTGGGTTGCTCGACGAATCGCTGTCTGAACCACACCCAACCAAAGCCATTGCAATTGACGCTGCGAGCAAGCCTTGCTTTTTCATTATTGTTCCTTATTAAACCTATTCAATGAGTCTTCATACAGCCAACTTCAGTAGGCTGTGATAATTAAAACATCACTATTTTTAGAGGTTTACTTGGAACTCGCAAGGTACAGGGAATAATGGAAAACCCGTAAAATAATTTCTAAATTTTTCCAATTATGCAAAGTTAAGCCGCCAATTTATTGTGGAGCCAGCTCTTAGCAAATTTGAGATCTTTCTCAATCAGGCTGTGGCTACAATCTAATAGTTCACAGATCTCTTGATGCTTTAGGCCAATGTAATATTTTAATTTCAGCACATTAGATTGTCGTGGATAGCGTTCCGTAAAATCCATCAATGACTTCTCTAACTCAATGCGTTTATCAAGGGGCAGGTATTCAATCGAAATTGCATTTTCTATGCGCATTAAATTGCCCTTTTTTCTTTTATCAGCCTTCAACGCCCAAGAGTCATTAATGAGAATATGCTGCATAGCTTTAACGGACATCAAAAAAAAATCTCGCGTCCCTTCTATCTCACCCTTCCCAACGGAGCCAATCTTCAAGTAAGCCTCATGAGTCAATGTCGTCGTAGAGCTCGTATCTATCAAAGGCTCATTAAATACCTCTGCACATTTATAACGTCGTAATTGAGCTAACTCTTTAAGCCGATAGTAAGCAAAACGATACAATTCAGCTTCAGACTGCTTGCAACCATGTTGCCATTGGTAAATAAGAGTAGTAAGCCCCTTGTGCTCCTGAATTTTTTTTATGGTCGACAAAATTTAACCTTTTAAAACAATTAAATGGGAAGTCACAACAAGTAAACCAATAGGTTCATGTCTTCTGTGGCAATCCAAGAATCGAATAATTCCTCATCCAAAAAATATCCGCCTTCTTAGAAGCCGGTTTTGCTTTATAACCCCCAAGAAGGGGGCGTCCGCGCTATCAATTCTTCAATAACTGCAGTTGTTGTTCATACTCTATGTCCTGTTTATCTTGATGTCGTACATATCGCCGAATGACTTCTTCATTCACACCAACCGTATCTGCAAAATACCTCTAGCCCAAAAGTAATTTCCCCACAGTTTCTTACGTTTATGTGGGGATTTATTGAAAAGTCTAATTGCTATTCGACCCTTTAAAACTCCTAACAAACTCAAGACTGATAACTTGGGAGAAACAATGACAGAAAGATGAACATGATCTGGTTGAACATTTAACTCTAAAACCTCGCAGTCTTTCACATTGCACAAGATATGGATTGAACGATAAAGCTCCTTTCCACCCTTATCTTTCAAAATCTTATATCTGTACTTTGGGTCAAAACTATATGGTATTTGCAACGCCAATAGACATATGATGAATTTCTGTAATCGCCCATGTGGTTGTTTCCTCTTACTTGTGATGAATAAGAGATTACTTCTAACATGAGCACTTCTCGAGGCCATAGCCTCAAGCAACAATCACCACCGACTAGGGCGGTGGTTTTAAGGAACTACTAAACCGTCACGATCATTTGAATTAACGTCTTCAACGTAAACGTCTAGGTCAACGATATTCAGATTTCGAGAGTGAATAATTTCATCCCAATCAAGTAAGGTATGGCTTGATGGGTAAGCCATTGATGTGACATCATATATAACCGAATCAAGTTGCAATTTTTGAGCACTAAGATTGTGCGTCTCTATAGAGAAAGCCACTAAAAATGCGGTCAATATCGTAAGAAAGAAAGAAAAATACACGGATGTGGTAGGATAACGTTGAATAAACTTAATCACTTTATGAACGTTATTATTGTTACGATAATTTAATGGATAACAACGCCTTACATTTTCGATATCATTTGCTAAAGCACGAACACTTTGATATCGACGAGAACGGTTTACGTTAGTCGCATGTTGATGTACTCGAATTAAATCTCTAGACGCTATTTTATCTGGAAACATCTTCTGTAGGATCCGCCCTAAAGAGAACACGTCAGACCTTTCGTCCAAACTTTCACCTGTGAGTTGTTCTGGACTAGCATAAATTCGACTTACCGCTTTAATGGAGTTGAGTGAGTTATCAGGCGAACAACTAAGAGTTTGAGTAAGATTGAAATCAATAACCTTAGGTTCTCCATGAGCATTTATGAGTATATTTTCAGGTTTTAGGTCAGCATGTAGAACTTTCAACTCATGCGCATACTCAATAGCAAGGCAAATATCTCGAAATAACGTAAGCTTTTGGTCATAAGAAAGTGAATTAGTAGACAGATATTCATCGAGTAAACAGCCATCAACGTACTCCATTACTATATAAGCAACTCCTTTATGAAGACCTGCGTCATAAACCTTCGTAATATTGGAATGATTGAGGTTTGCCATGATTTGAGCTTCGTTGAAAAGTTTGTCTTTGCCTAAAATATTAAACGCTTCGGCGTTAAAAAACTTAACTGCGTAGTTATGCTCAAACAAATGGTCACGCCGTGAAGCAAAATAAACCATCCCGAAGCCACCTTTACCTAGTTCATGTCCAATAAGGTAACGATCATCAACTATTTCGTTTTCAAATGATTGAAACGCAGGCACCGAAGAGGATAAATGGATATCTAACAATTGAGTCAAACACTGTTGTTCATATGACAAAAGTAAATCGGAAACTCTTCGAGCCATTTGCGGTGAAACATGGCTTAGCTCCGAGAGTCTTGACTGCCACTCTTTCGGATCCATATCAATCATGCGATAAAAAACTTGGGTACTACTGAGGTCTGGATTCATTTCTAGTGCCAGTAACAATTGCTACTCATCTTATATAATACAATACCAACCTACTTACATAGCCTAGAAATGAATTGATACAGTTTTCGATGATTAGACACTAATAAATAATGTATACATTGAAGGTGGCGATATTTCAGGCGTTAACGTATCACATCTCAATAAGAAAATTAGATTGCCCTCAAATACAAAAAAACTGACAATTTGCTAGTGCTTTTCGCCACTCTCTTGCTTGGAGAGGATGCATGGGAATTGGCACCCACTCTGCATCTGGTAATAAAGAACCACCTTGAGCGTGACAGCTCAGAAACATTTCTTTCAGTTCATATTTCAAACTCCCGGAAACGTATTCGCCAGCGAGCTTATCTTCTTTTACGGCAAACCATTCCACGGCGAAATCACCAGCGAACTCAGGTAAGTAAGCTTCTTGCTCTTGTTGGGTTAGAGGTTCATTACACTTAGGTGCTGGATGCATACTGTGTCCACCACTAAGTGCCTGTTCTGAAGTGATAAAACCTTGCAAATCATGTTTAGATTGACGCAAAGCCAATGCGGAAGATGCCCGCGCTACATAATCATTTGAGTTTTCAACACGTTGTAAAAAAAAGCGTTTTTTTATCTTTATCAACTTCAGGGAAGTAACGATCAACCAACAAAGAAGCAGCCTGAGAAAACGGTATTTGTGATAATTCATCTAGCTCTCGAAGCTGTACTTTTCCACTATATCGATGACGACCTGAGGCTGATACATAGGTAAGAGGAATCTCTAATTGCCCATGACCGTTCAAATCAACATGAATACTGTTGTCCTTAATTTGATAATCAGATGTTTCAAGCAGCAAGCTATTTAGGAAGTAACGGAATCCACCACTAACGGTAAGATCTGATGTCACTTCCATTTCTAACTGGTTAAATAACGCAATGAAACGGCTATCCACATCTGGGTAACGTTGTGCGGTTTGAGAAGGTACGAATACCATCCCACCCGAGCCTACTGACGTCGCTTGATCATAGATAGTCTGACTAGCATCAAACGACTCTTGAGAAGCATCTAATCCAAATGTTGCAGAGACAGACTCAAACTGTTTAATTAATGCTAACTTCGCACCAAACACAGATGTGTTCTGCTCAGAGGCACCGTAGAGCGGGTATATGTTACCTGGCAAAGGCGATAGAGAGGCTCGCGTTATCGTTGGGAATGGGAAGAAACGAATAGACTCATCACGGTAGTAAGCTTGAGCTAACAATTGGCCACCTAACACATCGGCATGACTGTATTGAGCATTAACCATGTATCTTTCTGTGTTTGGCTGTTCATCCAGTTGCAAGCCTTTACGCGTCTCGATCAATGAAGCATTGAAAAGGCCGCCCAAGTTTGCTCCAAGATAGGTAGAATACTCCGAGTCTTGCTCGCTATTGTAGTATTGAGCGCTAACAGACAGTGTTTGCTGCTCATCAAACGAGTATTCAGCGTTTGCCATCACATCTATTGTGTCATTGAACTGCAAATCTGTTTGAGTAATATCAGGGCGAACGATATCACCATTTGCGTCGTACACACCGCCAGTTCCACTATACGCAACTGAAAGTCTGCCTTTCAGATCGCCATGTCCACCAGAAACCGCAACCGCAATTTCTTTTGCCAAATCGTCACTGTTGTTGAAGCCAGAAGATGCACCAACTCTCGTTTCAAATGTTAGCTCATCACTCTCCGCTTTTTTCGTGATGATGTTGATGATACCGCCAGCAGCACCGGCACCGTATACTGAAGTGGCTCCTGAAAGCACCTCAATTCGAGCAATATTGAAAGGATCAATACTATCCAATTGGCGGCTAATGTTTCGTGTTGAGTTCAGCGATACACCATCGATCATAAATAGAGCCGTACGACCACGTAAATTCTGAGAGAAGTTAGTCCGTGCGTCACTACCAAAATCAAAGCCCGGAATAAGTTGACCAAGAGCATTCTTGAGATCTGCACCAGTATTTATGACTTTTTCTAGCTCTTGCTGGTCAACAACCCACATGGTTGCAGCAACATCCGAAATAGCCGTTTCAGCTCGATTAGCGGTTACAACAATGGTCTCTGTATCAGAAGCGTGAGCAAGGTTAGCAAAAACCAATAACGCAATTGGGCTAAGCTTAGCCATGCATCGAGTGGTGGTGTTCATATCGTTAGTGTCCATTCTTATTAATTAGATTATTAGTAGGTGTGTGCTTGTTCCAATTCCGACGATGAATTAAGCCGCAACACACAATAGATTAGAGAGACAGAAATAAGCCCGATCAAAATAGAGAGCAGCCATTGTTGATTAAGAAACAATGCCGCAAACCCTGTCCCTAGGATGTGCCCACTTGTATAAGCTCGAGTTAAATACCCGCTAAGATTTGATTGCATTAAAGTATCGTTTTCACTTTGAAGTAATCTCGCGGTATACCAAGCCGGTAAACCTGCGACGGCTAAGAGTAGCCACACAAGTGAGCCCCCGAGCCCCCACCAATTCATCCCAAACATGACTAAGGTTGCACTGCCAATAATTAGACTAGATAACAAGATACCCATAAAGTGATTGGATTGGTGTTGACTGAGAGATGGTATAAAACGAAGTTGATACACCACGAGCAAAACGCTCATCGCAAGCATCAGCGACGCATAAATGTCGGTCCCTTTCTCCCCTTGATATCCATGTAGAGATAAGAACTGTAAAACAAAGAACTGGAATACCGCGACCAAGGCCGTGGTAAGCAGCGCGGCAGTAAATGCAAAATAATGCATTGGTTTTATCGAATATTTCTTAGAAGTCGAATTGACATTTTTTTCCACTGCCCAGCATCACAGCGAGTGAAAAATAACGGCAAGACCATGACGATAGGAAGCAGAAGTAAGTAGCCAAACTCCATAGGAAGAAAGACCAAACTTGGACCAACGAGTCTTCCGAGCGTGAGAGCACTACTTAAGCGAGAAAGTGCCGCAGGTGTCGCGTCATTTTTTAGTTGCTAACAAAGTTTGAGATAGAGGAAGAAACGCGCAGCTAAAGGCGCCAATCAAAAATCGACTTCCGCCTAAAAGCAACAAATTCGGTACGTCCCCTAAGATCAAGGCAACAAACGTCAAGCAAGAGAAAGCATAGCCAAATGCAGCTAATTGAAACGATTTTGTAAAGCCAAGCTTACTGACAACAGCTCCCCAACGGCTGGCACCAAGCCAGTAACTGACAAGGTTCATGTTTACGGCAAGCACCAGCCCCCCCATCGAGGCGTTAATATCAGATGCTTCAAGCCAACCTGACAAAGATGGAATAGCAGCAACAACCAGAGTCTGGTTGATACCAAGCGATATCAATACCAGATAAAAAGTCGACTTCATAATGATCAATAATGCAAATGATAATGATTGTTAATATAACCGTCATTTATGTTGTGATGTGTCAATAATATTATAAACTTAAATTCATTTTATAAATAATAATCACCATTTGGTTTATTAAATAAATCAACTTACTAACGGATTGGACACAATGACACCGAACTCTTGGCTAACTGTTAATCGCTCTCTGTGCGCGAAAATCATCTCTGAACTTCACTACGAAGAACTTCTAGAGCCAAAGAAACAGGACAGGGTTTGGTTTTTAGAAACCAAAAATGACAAATGGTACTTTGAAGCCAACATCACAATTTGGGGGATGCTTGAAATCGCCAAAGACAGTGTAGAATGCGAAAGTGGTAAAGCACCTTTAGCATATCAATTACTTATTGATTTAAATGAACATTTAACAATATCTGACATCAACTTGGCTAACCTGCTTGAAGAGGTCCAGCAAACCCTTTACAGCGATATGTTCAGAATGAAAAAGCTAGAAGGAATGACAGCTGACGATTTAACTTCCATGAGTGAAATTGACCGTCAGCAATATATCGATGCACATCCAAAAGCAATTGCTAACAAGGGTCGTCTTGGTTGGGGTGCCGATAATTTAGAACAATACTCCCCAGAGTCTGGTAATCCATTTCAATTGCGTTGGTTGGCCATTCGTAAATCTCAATGCGAAGCTGGAATTGCCCAGTCGACAAGCTACGATAGCATTCTAAAAAACGTTCTTGGTGAGGCGGAATTCGATCAATTAAACGCAAAGTTAGGGGCTCAATATCAAGATTTTTGGCTAGTTGCCATTCACCCTTGGCAGTTCCAACGATTTCTAACCAGTCAGTATGCTTGCTTGTTTATGAACGGTGATATCGTCGATCTCGGTCTAGCTGGAGCAGATTGGAAAGCTCAACAGTCCATTCGTACACTCAGCTCACCTTCTGAACATATTGCTTACGACGCTAAAACCGCTTTAAGTATTCTCAATACTTCTTGTTATCGTGGCATTCCAGGAAAATTTATTGTTCAAGGACCTGAGCTATCTTCTTGGCTAGATAAACTCACGAAAACGGATGAAACATTAAAAGCGGCTGGCTTACATGTTCAACAAGAAGTCGCTGGCTTTTATGCTCCCCACCCGTTTCAATCACAACTTGAGCAAGGACCTTATCGATATCAAGAGATGTTGGGGGTGTATTTGGCGTGAGCGTGCTGAGCACATCATTGCAGAACATAAACGTCCAATCACTATGGCTGCTTTGATGCAAGGAGACCTCAACGGAAAGCCTTTAATTGGTTCTCTAATCGATGCATCAGGTATCACCATTGAGCAATGGCTAGAAAAACTGTTTAACCATGTCGTGGTTCCACTCTACCATTTGATGTGTAAGTATGGCGTTGGTCTTGTTGCACATGGACAAAACATCACTCTAGTTCTAGAAGACAATATACCTTGTGGTTGTATTATCAAAGACTTCCATGGCGACTTAAGAATCGTCAATCAAGAGTTTCCCGAGTTAAACTCGCTTGACGGATCTATCAAAGAAACCCTCACACGATTACCGCCACACTATTTGGTCCACGACTTATTAACCGGTCACTTTGTTACGGTGTTGAGGTTTATTTCTCCGAAAATCGCAGCGTTGGGCTTCGAAGAGGTAGACTTCTATCGCTTATTACGCCGTGTCATTCAGGCGTATAAAGAACAACATTCACACCTTGAAGAGAGGTTTAATCAATTTGATTTGATGACTCCACAAATCGATAAAATTTGCATAAATCGAGTCAGATTTAAGATTGGTTATGGGGATACGAACGAAAGACCACTGCCCGATATTGGAAAGCCAATTAATAACCCACTCATGCAATAGCTAATGTTTTGGTAGCCAGAGGAGCTATCGCAAACTTTGAAGCGACAAGTTAAGATTTATTTGCCCACTTAATTGACCTCTGAGCGTGGGCTTTTTTCACTTTGCCATACCTGTAGATTCATCGTTACTTGACCATATACTTAACCACAAAGGCCAGAAACGACAAAGGCCTGACAACTTAAAAAGTTATCAGGCCTTATAAAATAATGGCACGCCCTGAAGGATTCGAACTTTTATATTAGGTTAATATCACACCCAACCAATGAGTGAGTGAGTGGAGATCCCACTCAAATATAAGTCATACCTAGAGTTTCCATATACAAACGTAGGCAATCCTACAGATCTTGTCAAATGCACCATTGGTGCAATAAGGACTACCTTTTGGTGTGCCATGATCATTATTTCGAATGCTGACTCGGAAACTATTTGCAAGAATCCTAAATCGAGTAGGAGGAGG